>JBDTDY010000147.1:0-24938 GCA_039922835.1 Ornithinibacter sp. | reverse complement strand
GGGTCCAGCCTAGGTAGCGGTTCCGGGATGCGAACGGCCGTCCCATCCCGTGGTCGGGTGGGGACGGCCGTCGAGGTGCTCCGTCAGGGACGGGCGATCGCTGGCGCCGCTCAGTCGTCGGAGTGGCCCTGGTCACGCAGGTCCATCGACTCCTGGAGTGCCTGACGGGCCAGGGTTGCCTCGTCGAGCGTGCTGTTCTCGTTCATCGTGATCTCATTTCCGCGGCCTGGTGCCGCTCTCGCGAAAGGGTGGTTCGGGTGCTCGAGCCGAGGATGCTCGGCGAGCGGCCGGCGACGTCGCAGGGTCTCCGCGACGAGGGTGCTGGCTACCGGACCTCGCCGCGGCTGGGAATGAGGAGTACCCCGAACCGCGTCATGTCTTCGACGGTACGTTGACGTCCGTCCACCTGTCAGGTGGCTTTCACGATGTGGACGCTGCTCCGACTGAGACACGCGTCACGCTGTCCTCGCACGACGGAATCCGCACGTTGCCCCGGCCAGTCAACGGAAATGCTGCAACGAGGTCAGGGCCGGCGAGCTGTCGCCAGCACCCGGCGGAACGGGTCCCCACGCTCGAAGACGCGGCGCCCCTCGGCCTGCAACGACTGCACCGCAGGGTCGAGCGACGGAGGCAGGTCGACCACGGCCCGCCACGCGACTCGCTCGTCGGCGAGCCAGTCCTCGCGGGACCGAGCCCGATCGGCGAACGTCGCAGTGAAGTCCGGTGGGAACTGCGCGGCATCCACGCAGAGCACTGCCGTGACCGAGGCGGGGTCCAGGCCGTCGCGGTCATGTCCTGCGCGCGCAACCAGCTCGAGGCCGTAACCGGCGCGGCCGCAGGCGAGGTCGAGCAGCACGGCATCCTGCCCGAGGGCGAGGAGCTCGGCCACCTCGTCGAGGGCGGTGCCGGTGAGCACGCTGGTCGAGAGCACGTGGCGAGGCAGGCCCAGCAGCCGGGTCCACAGCCGGTCCTTGTCCGGCACCTCACCCATGTCGGAGTACCAGGCGGTGAAGTAGTCGGCATCGGGTTCGGACATGGCGTCATCATGCCGGTGCGCCGACCTCCATCCGTCGTCCGCCGTTTCGTCGCTGAGAGGCGAACTACCCGGTTCAGACCAGGTTGACGACCCGGACGGTGTCCTCACCGATCTCGGACTGGAGCGCGCTGATGACGTCCTCGGGGATCGCACTGTCGAGCGTGAGTGCGACGAGGGCGCGCCCGGAGTCGTCGTCGCGCGAGACCTGCATGCCGGCGATGTTGACTGCGGCGTCACCGAGGAGCTTGCCGATGGCGCCGATGACCCCGGGCCGGTCGACGTAGGAGAAGAACGCGAGGTGCTGGCTGATCGGGATCTCGAGCTCGAAGCCGTTGACACCGATGATCTTCTGCACCATCTTCGGGCCCGTCAGGGTGCCCGCCACCGACACCACCGTGCCGTCAGCGAGGGTGCCACGCAGCGTGGTGACGTTGCGGAAGTCCTCGGAGACCTCGTCGGTCAGCAGGCGCGACTCGCAGCCCCGCTCGGCAGCCAGCAGGGGTGCGTTGACGTAGGTCACCGGGTCCTCGGTGATGTCGGTGAACAGGCCCTTGAGCGCGGCGAGCTCCCAGATGGACACGTCGTGGCTGGTGATCTCACCGCGAACGTCGACGTCGAGCTGCACCGGCACCGATACCGCGCATGCCGTGAACACCCGACCCAGTTTCTCGACGAGGTCGATGCCGGGGCGCACCTCCTCGGCGACGGCCCCGCCGGAGACATTGACGGCATCCGGCACGAGATCCCCACCGAGGGCGAGGCGCACGGACCTGGCGACGGCGACACCGGCCTTCTCCTGGGCCTCCTCGGTCGAGGCACCGAGGTGGGGGGTCACGACGACGGACTCGAAAGCGAACAGCGGGCTCTGCGTGCAGGGTTCGGTCGCGAAGACGTCGAGGCCGGCTCCCGCGACGCGCCCTTCACCGATGGCGTCGGCGAGCGCCTGCTCGTCGAGCACACCGCCACGGGCTGCGTTGATGATGCGCACGCTCGGCTTGACCTTCGTCAGCGCCTCCTTGCCGATGAGGCCGATCGTCTCCGGCGTCTTGGGCAGGTGGATGGTGATGAAGTCACTCTCGGCCAGCAGCTCGTCGAGGGTGACCAAGCGGGCCCCGAGCTGCCCGGCGCGCTGCACCGAGACGTAGGGGTCGTAGGCGAGGATCTCGACGCCGAAGCCCTTCATCCGCTCGGCGACGAGTTGCCCGATGCGCCCGAAGCCGACGATGCCGACCTTCTTGTCGAGCACTTCCGCGCCGCCGTACTTGCTCCGCTTCCAGGCCCCGTTCTTCAGCGCCTCGTTCGCGGGGGCGATGTTGCGAGCACAGGCCAGCAGCAGGCCGACCGCGAGCTCCGCGGCGCTCGTGATGTTGGAGGTCGGCGCGTTGACGACCATCACCCCCGCCTTGGTCGCGGCAGCCACGTCGACGTTGTCGAGGCCCACGCCTGCACGGGCGACGACCTTGAGGTTCTTGGCCGCGGCGAGTGCCTCGGCATCGACCTTGGTCGCGGAACGGATCAGGATCGCGTCCACGTCGGCGATCGCCGGGAGCAGTGCTGCGCGGTCGGCGCCGTCGACGTGCCGCACCTCGAAGTCCGGTCCGAGTGCGTCGAGGGTCGCTGGGGACAGCTCTTCGGCAATGAGGACGACGGGCTTGCTCACGTAGGGCCTACTCTCGGTGCGCTGTGGGATGCCGTCCACGAGCCGGCCGCGAGCCGGTCACCGTGGTGGCGACGGGCCGCCACCCGGGAGGGCGCGACCATGCGACACGCCCTCGTGCCGGCGCTCAATGATAAGTCGCGTCCAGCGCGTGGACCCCGGTGCCCACCATGTGACCCTCATCGCCAGTCGCCAACCTGAGGGTCGACATCACGAGGCTCAGGAGCGTCCTCCGCGGCAGAGCGCTCCAGTCGGCGTGAGAAGAGCACGATGGAAGCCACCACCGCGACCGCGGCGACTGCCCACCACCACGACAGCGTCCCCAGCCAGGCGTCGAGCACGGCGAAGCCCACCGTCGTGTAGACCACCGACCAGAGCAGGGCACCCACGGTGACCGCCGGGAGGAAGCGGCGCTGCGGCATCCGCAGCATCCCCGCGGAGGCGTTGATCGCGCTCTGGACCCCCACGGTGAGGAACCCCAGGGTGACGGCCGGGGCGCCGAAGCGCTGGACCCAGCCCTCGGCCCGCTTCACGATGGGTCGGTCGAGGCGATCGGCCCACCGGGTGCGGGCACCGCCGGCGCGCACCCCGCGGCCGACCCAGTAGGTCGCGTTGCCCCGCACGAACGCGCCGGCCCACAACACCACGAAAACGACCCAGACCGGCCACTTGTCGACGAGCGCCTGCACGCCCCCACCCTAGGACGCACCCGTCGAGGGAACAGAACTCGCCGCGTCGCGAGGGGCGCGCACGGCGAGTTCTGTTCACTCGACGGGTTGGAGCACAGGGTCAGCGAGCCGCGGAGCCCTCCACGTAGTCCTGGTCACGGTCGGAGTCGACCCACGCCATGAGCTTGCGCAGCTCGCGACCGGTCTCCTCGATCGGGTGGGCCGCGCCCTTCGCGCGCAGCGCCGTGAACTCCGGGCCGCCTGCGTCCTGGTCGTCGATGAACCGCTTGGCGAACGCGCCGCTCTTGATGTCGGCGAGCACCGCCTGCATGTTCTCCTTCACGGAGGGGTCGATGACGCGCGGGCCGGAGACGTAGTCGCCGTACTCCGCGGTGTCCGAGACCGACCAGCGCTGCTTGGCGATGCCGCCCTCGACCATGAGGTCGACGATGAGCTTGAGCTCGTGCAGGCACTCGAAGTAGGCGACCTCGGGCTGGTAGCCCGCCTCGACGAGGGTCTCGAAGCCATACATGACGAGCTGCGATGCGCCGCCGCAGAGCACCGACTGCTCACCGAACAGGTCGGTCTCGGTCTCCTCGGTGAATGTCGTGCCGATACCGCCGGCGCGCAAGCCACCGATGGCCTTGCCGTAGGACTTCACGAGGTCCCACGCGCTGCCGGAGGCGTCCTGCTCGACCGCCAGGAGCACAGGAACCCCGCGGCCGTCGACGAACTCGCGGCGCACGAGGTGCCCGGGGCCCTTCGGCGCGACCATGATGACGTCGGAGCCGGCCGGCGGCTGGATGTAGCCGAAGCGGATGTTGAAGCCGTGTCCGAAGAGCAGGGCGGCACCCTCGGCGAGGTTCGGGGCGATGTGCTCGGCGTACACGGTGCGCTGCACCTGGTCGGGGGTGAGGATGACGACGAGGTCGGCCTCCTTCACGGCATCCGCGACGTTGAGCACGCGAAGCCCCTCCGCCTCGGCCTTGGGCCGGGACTTCGAGCCTTCCGCCAGGCCGACGCGCACGTCGACCCCTGAGTCGCGCAGGTTCAGCGCGTGGGCGTGGCCCTGGCTGCCGTAACCGATGACCGCGACCTTGCGGTCCTGGATCACGGCCATGTCGGCGTCGTCGTCGTAGAACATCTCGGCCATGGTGCGGGCCTCTCCTTCGGTTCGGGGTGGTGCTTCGGGTGGACTGTATGCCGTGTGCCGCGTTGGTGCGGGTCGCGTCTCAGGCGGTGCGCAGGCTGCGGTCGGTGATCGAGCGGGGGCCGCGACCGATGGCGACGATGCCCGACTGGACGAGCTCCTTCACGCCGTAGGGGTCCAGGACCTCGAGCAGCGCCGTGAGCTTCTCGCTCGTGCCGGTCGCCTCGATGGTGAGGGACTCGGTCGCCACGTCGACAACCTTGGCGCGGAACATCTGGACCATCTCCAGCACCTGGCTCCGAGTGGCCGCGTCGGCCCTGACCTTGATGAGCATGACCTGGCGCTGGACCGCGGCGGTGTCGTCGAGCTCGACCACCTTGAGCACCTCGACGAGCTTGTTGAGCTGCTTGGTGACCTGCTCCAACGGCAGCCGGTCGACGTCGACGACCACGGTCATCCGCGAGATCTCGGGATACTCGGTCTCACCGACCGCGAGGGAGTCGATGTTGAAACCGCGGCGGGAGAAGAGTGCCGCGATCCGGGCGAGGACGCCGGGCTTGTTCTCGACGAGGACGGAGAGGGTGTGCTTGGACATCGTCGTGCCCTTCAGGCTCGGGGCGTGCCGGTCGGCACACCATCGTGGTCGGGGTCGAGCCCCTGTTCGTCGGCCTCGGACTCCTCGCGGTCCCACTGCGGCGCGGTGTCGCGGGCCACCTGGATGAGGTCGTTGCTGACCCCGGCGGCGACCATCGGCCAGACCATCGCGTCACGGTGGACGACGAAGTCAACGACCACGGGGCGGTCGTTGATCTCCATCGCCGCCCTGATGGTCGCGTCGACGTCCTCGGTGGTCTCGCATCTCAGTCCGGCGCAGCCGTAGGCCTCGGCGAGCTTGACGAAGTCGGGCACGCGGGCGCCGACCGAGGTGTGCAGGTCGGTGTTGGAGTAGCGCTTGTTGTAGAACAGGGTCTGCCACTGGCGCACCATGCCGAGCGAGCTGTTGTTGATGATCGCGACCTTGATCGGGATGTTGTTGATGACACAGGTTGCGAGCTCCTGGTTCGTCATCTGGAAGCACCCGTCACCATCGATGGCCCAGACGGTGCGGTCCGGCTCACCGACCTGGGCGCCCATGGCAGCAGGCACGGCATACCCCATGGTCCCGAGGCCCCCCGAGTTCAGCCAGGCGTTGGGCCGCTCGTACTGCACGAACTGCGCGGCCCACATCTGGTGCTGCCCGACGCCCGCGACGTAGACGGCCTCGGGGCCCACGATCGCGCTGAGCCGCTCGATCACGTACTGCGGTGCGAGGGATGGCTCCCCCTCCGGCTCGGTGTAGCCGAGGGGGAACATCTGCTTCCACCCGGCCACCCGCTCCTGCCACTCGGAGTAGGAGCCGCGCCGACCCGCGTCGATGTCGGTATCCACCGCCTCGATGAGGTCGGCGATGACCGCCTTGCAGTCACCGACGATCGGCACGTCGGCGACGCGGTTCTTGCCGATCTCGGCCGGGTCGATGTCTGCGTGGATGACCTTGGCATCGGGTGCGAAGGACGCGAGCAGGCCGGTGACCCGGTCGTCGAAGCGTGCCCCGAGGGTGATGAGCAGGTCTGACTTCTGCAGTGCGGTCACCGCGGACACCGAGCCATGCATCCCCGGCATCCCGAGGTGCAGGGGGTGGCTGTCGGGGAGGGCACCTCGCGCCATCAGGGTGGTGACGACGGGGATGCCGGTGAGCTCGACGAAGCGGCGCAGCTCCTCGCTGGCTCGCGCGCGGATCACTCCCCCACCGACGTAGAGCACTGGGCGCTCGGCGGCGGCGATGAGCCGTGCGGCCTCGCGGATCTGCTTGCCGTGCGGGCGGGCGACGGGACGGTAGCCCGGGAGCTCGATGCGAGGCGGCCAGGAGAACGTCGTCCGCGCCTGCAGCGCGTCCTTGGCGATGTCCACGAGCACGGGCCCGGGGCGCCCGGTCGACGCGATGTGGAAGGCCTCCGCGATGACGCGGGGGATCTGGTCGGCGTCGGTCACGAGGTAGTTGTGCTTCGTGATGGGCATCGTGATGCCCCTGATGTCCGCCTCCTGGAAGGCATCGGTGCCGATGGCACGCGAGGCGACCTGACCGGTGATGGCGACCATGGGCACCGAGTCCATGTGCGCGTCGGCCAAGGGGGTCACCAGGTTGGTCGCGCCCGGCCCGGACGTCGCCATGCACACTCCCACCTTGCCGGTGGCCGAGGCGTAGCCCTCGGCTGCGTGGCCGGCGCCCTGCTCGTGGCGGACGAGGATGTGGCGCACCTTCACGGAGTCCAGGAGCGGGTCGTACGCGGGAAGGATTGCCCCACCCGGGATCCCGAAGACGGTGTCGACATCCATCGCCTCGAGCGAGAGGACCAGGCTCTGCGCGCCGGTCACCTCGATCGGCGCCTTGGAGCGTGCCTTGTGGGCCACTTCCGACGGACTCGGCGCCGACCCCGTGCGGGCGGCGGTGGCCGTGGGGGCTGCCGGCCTGATGTCAGTCACTGCCTGTCACCACTTTCTCGTTCTGGGCCTCGGGGGTGTTCTCGTCCGTACACAAAAAAACCCTCCCGTCCCAGCGGGACGACGGAGGGAGCGCGCCTGGGGGAAGCGGTCAGGCGCGCTGCGCAAGTACGAGGACTCGAGGCATGTCACCACTGTCTACCCGGGGGTATGCCGTGTCAACCGGCGAGACGGCCGATCCCACCATTCGACACCGTGAGGTCGCTCACGGTGCCGCCCGACTCCGCTAGCCTGCGCGTGGCGCTTCGGCGAAGGGTCGGGGGATGATGCGACTCGCGTGGCCACCGCGGCTCGCGATCGTCGAGGAGGAGCTCGTGACCGCCCGCGGCTCGGCAGCCGATGCTGCAGTGCTGCGCCGCCTTGTGGTTCTTCGTACGCCCCGTCCGTCACCACCCCGCAGGAGCACCCATGACCACCGAGGTCACCATCGTCTTCTGGAGCGTGGTCGCAGCACGTTTCGCGCTGCCCCTGTTCATTCCTCGCTTTCCTCTGCCTGCAATCATCGCCTGCCTCATCCTCGACGGGGTCGACCAGACCATCTTCCAGTCCTTCGGCTTCGACCCGCCGGGCTACCAGAACTACGACAAGGCGATGGACCTCTTCTACCTCGCCATCGCGTACCTGACGACGATGCAGAACTGGACGCGCACCTCGGCTGCGTCGATCGCGAAGTTCCTCTTCTTCTACCGTCTCGTCGGCGTCCTCCTCTTCGAGCTCACCGGCGCCCGCCTCCTGCTGCTCGTCTTCGCGAACACCTTCGAGTACTTCTTCATCGCCTACGAGCTCGTGCGCACCAGGTGGGATCCTCGACGCTACGGACTGCGGTGGTGGCTCCTCATGGCTGCTGGCATCTGGATCCTCATCAAGCTCCCCCAGGAGTTCTGGATCCACATCGCCAAGCTCGACCTGACGGACGCGCTGCGCGACGTCCCGTGGTTCGGCCCAGCCCTGGTGGCAGCGCTGCTCGCCCTCGTCGCCGTGCTGTGGTTCGTCGTGCGCCCACGACTGGACCGGCCCGACTGGCCCCTGCGCATCCTCGCCGACCCGCTCCCCGCCGAGATGGCGACGGCGACCCAGCGCGACAGGTGGACCGCAACGCACGTGCGGATCCGCTCGTGGGACACCGTGGAGCGCATCGTGCTGATCGGCCTGCTCAGCGTCATCTACGCCCGAATCCTCCCCGGGCTGGAGGTGTCGGGGCTGAGCCTCTTCGTGGGCATCGCCGTCTACGTCGTCGCCAATGTCGCGATCAGCCTCGCCGTGGCTCGCCGGGTCGGCAGCAAGGAGGGACTGGCCGCTGCCTTCGGAGCTCGGGTCTTCGTGAACATCACGCTCGTCCTCCTGGCCCGACTCCTCCTCGGCGGCAACGCCCTCTCGCTGACGGACACGCTCTTCTTCGTTCTCCTCCTCACCCTGCTCACGACCCTGCAGGATCGTTTCGCCCCGGTGGGCGCCGTGCGGGCCGAGCACGATCACGCCGATCCGGAACCCGCGACCACTGCTGCGCGGTGACCGGGCCAGGGCTCCTCGGCCAGCGTCGTCGCAGCGCACACGCGGCAGCGTCCTGACGACGCAGCCCAACAGGTGCTGGATCGGCCAGCAGGATCAATCACGTCATGGGGCTTCCGTGACAGGTGGGGCCAGTGTGACAATGGCGCTCGTGTCCCTTCACGCCTCCCGTTCTCGCACGGGCGCCCTTGCCACCGTGGTGGTGGTGCTGGCACTCGGGGCCATGGCCTCGCAGGGAGCCTCCGCGACACCGACGAGTGACCCCGTCATCCCCAGTGCCGGCGCCGTGAGCGCCGCCAGGCAGGCCGCCGCGCGCGTCAACGCCGAGGTGGCCTCGCTCGAGACCCAGCAGCAGACCGCGAACGCGCGACTCCTCACCCTCCAGCTGAGGCTCTCGCGTGCGGTGACCGCGGACGCCCAGGCGCAACAGGACCTCGCCCTCGCTGAGGCGGTGGCACGAAAGGCCGCGGCGAGCCTCGCCGCAGCAGAGCAGGCCCAGGCGACGGCGCGCCGGGCCGTCGCCGGGCAGGCCGCCTTGCTCTGGACCCACGACACCACCACCCTCGCCACCCTCGATGCCACCCTGACCGCGTCCCCGGAGGCGGCGTCCGACCTCCAGTTCGTCCTCGACGCGGGCAGCCACCAGCTCAGCGCGGACCTCGACCTCGCCTCGAGCTCGGCAGCATCGACGGAGTCCCGGCGCAGCTTCCTCGACGCGGCCCGCCTGGACCGGGCCGCGGCGGCAGATCGTGCCCGGTCGGCTCGTGCCACCGCGGAGTCGACCGCAGTGACAGCGAGCACCGAGGCCGCCGCCCTCGCAGCGGAGCAGCAGCGGTTGAGCACCCGGCGTGACACGCTGCAAGCCGATGCCGCCGCTCTCGCTGCCGACAGGACCAGCGGGTTGAAGGAGCAGGCGCGTGCTCGGGCCGAGGCTGCCGCACGTGCGGCGGCACGCGCTGCGTCCCTCGCGAGGGAGCAGGCGGCGCGCGACCGCGCGGCTGCGGCGGCAGCTGCCACCGCCACCATCGGCGTGGGGTCCGTCACGGTCGGCGCGGGCCGCGGTCCGGTCAGGGTCCCCACGACGAGCGCCGGCGGCGGCAGAACGCACCAGGGCGGCACCAGCGGCACCGCCGGGGGTGCTGGCACACACGCCACCAGCAGCACCACCGGTGGTGAGGACACGAGCGGCACCAGTGGCGGCGGTGGCAGCGGTGGCACCAGCAATGGCAGCAGTGGCGGCACTTCTGCTGGCGGACGAAGCCCCGCGGAGGCTCAGGCCGCCGCCCGGTCGATGATGGCCTCCTACGGCTGGGGCGACTCCCAGTTCCCCTGTCTGGTCGACCTGTGGAACGGGGAGTCGGGGTGGAGCTGGAGTGCCACGAACCCGAGCTCGGGTGCCTACGGCATCCCCCAGGCGCTTCCCGGCTGGAAGATGGTCAGTGCCGGCAGCGACTGGCTGACCAACCCGACGACGCAGATCCGGTGGGGAATGACCTACATCAAGGGCCGCTACGGCAGCCCCTGCGCCGCGCGCAGCACCTGGCTCGGCCGCTCCCCCCACTGGTACTGAGCTCGATCGTCGGCCCATTCCGAGCAGGCCTGCCGTCGCCGGCTCGGATCCGAGGCCATCCGCACTCAGCGGCGTGTATCAGGGTGATCAGTGTGGCGCTCCTCTGGGCATGAGCCACGGAGATGCAGACAACGGAGTCACCACACCACGGTCCTCGTTCTACGACCAAGGGCGCTTTGGACGGATGTTTCCCACTCTCGCGCCCTTCGCAGCCGACACCCCGACGACCCGCCAGGCCCTCCTCGAGATCGGGAGCCCGGGCGGGATCATGGACGCCCAGGACGACCCGACCAACCCGGTTGCACTGATCACCTCGCCGGCGCTGAGCCTGCACAACCCGGACAACCCGGCCCTGACGGCCGGCTTCACCTTCCTGGGGCAGTTCATCGACCACGACATGACCTTCGACCCCACCTCCAGCCTGGCCCGGCGCCAGGACCCGGAGTCGATCCGGAACTTCCGGATCCCCGCCCTCGACCTGGACAACGTCTACGGCGGCGGGCCCGGAGTCAGCCCCGCGCTCTACGACGCCACGGTCGACGCTGGGCGCACGACGATGCTTCTCGAGGAGATCCCCGGTTCCTCGGCCGTGACCATCGACGGGCACCCACGCTTCGACCTGCCGCGCAACAGCCAGCGGGTGGCGATCATCGGGGACCCCCGAAACGACGAGAACCTCATGGTCTCCCAGCTCCACCTCGCCTTCCTCCGCTTCCACAACGCCGTGGTCGCCGACGTCAAGGCCGACCTCGGGCCCGCCTACACCCCGGAGGAGATCTTCGTCGAGGCCCAACGGATCGTGCGCTGGCACTACCAGTGGATGGTGTTGCACGAGTTTCTTCCCCGCACGATCGGAACGGACCTCGCGAACGACATCCACACCAACGGCAGGAAGTTCTACGCCTGGCGCAACGACCCCTACATCCCCGTCGAGTTCTCGGTGGCCGCCTACCGCTTCGGCCACTCCCAGGTGCGTCCGAGCTACCGAGCGAACTTCGGTACCTCGGCGACCGATGCAACCCGACAGTTCTTCGGCCTCGTCTTTGCGCCTGGGGACCCACACCCGCTGGACCCCAATGATCTTCGTGGTGGGTGTCGCGCACCGCGCCGGTTCATCGACTGGCAGACCTTCTTCGACTTCGGCGACGGGAGGGTGCGCCACAACAAGAAGATCGACACGACCTTGTCGAGCATCCTCTTCCAGCTGATGGGCATGTCGAGCGGCACCCCCGACTCACTCGCCATCCGCAACCTCCAGCGCAACCTCACGATGAAGGTCCCCTCGGGTCAGTCGGTGGCCAAGGCGATGGGTCTCACCCCGCTGCCGCCCACCGACTTCACCGACCTCGCAGAGCACCACCTCGATGCGCGGACCCCGCTGTGGTTCTACGTACTGCGCGAGGCCGAGGTGTCGGCCGGTGGGGAGCACTTGGGACCGGTCGGCGGGCGGATCGTCGGAGAGGTCATCCACGGCCTCATCGAGGCCGACAGCCAGAGCTACCTCAGCCAGGACCCGGAGTGGGCCCCCACCTACGGGACGGGTGGGACGTTCGGCGTCACCGACCTGCTGTCGGCCGCGGGCGTGGTCGGCACCCTCTGAGCGACGCCCCGGTGATCGGGGCGGGCACGCCGGTCTCAGACCTGCGCGCTCGCGAGCTGACCGAGCAGCTCGGGACCCCTGCTGTCCAGCCGCCTGCCCCCCAGGACGACACCTGCAGTCAACACGCCGAGTCCGTATGCCGTCCCCGTCACCAGGGTGACCCACCTGCCCACCGGCGAGCCGGACGTCAGGATCACGAGGACGATCACCGGTGCAGTGAGCAGCATCGGCCCCACGAAGGACACGATGGCCGTCGCACACCCTTGCGCCGCCCCTCCGGAGGTGGCCGCGAACGGGTTGCCACCCGTGCGCGGTGCGGTGCCGGGCAGCACCGACCCGACAGCGACGGCGAGGCCCAGGCTGGTGAAGAACGCGGCGAGGATGACGGTGAGCCACGGCACCGCGGCGTCGATCACGCCCAGCCCCACGGCCACGGCATACGCGAGGAGCACGACCGGACCGAAGACCACGGTGGACGCGAGCGCCCTGCCGAGCCGGTCCTCCCACCCACGCACCCCCACCGCGACGTGCAGCCACCAGGCCTGGCCGTCGAAGGCAAGGTCGTTCATCAGGGTGAGTCCGGCGAAGACCGCAAGGGTGACGACGCCGATCCCGGCAAAGCCCGGCGTGCCGGTGAACACTGCCTGGAGGATGAAGAAGACCGGGAGCACCGCCGTGCGCAGGGCGATGCTCACGAGGCGACTGTCCCGGTACCAGGCGCGCACCCGGCGGGCGGCGATGCTCGCGGTGGGTGACGTGCCGAGCAGCCGGGGCAGGATGTGACCTCGCCCGATCCGCTGGCCACCGGAGCTCGTGAGCGGCGAGGTCAGGGTCCGCTCGAGCAGTCGGACCCACGAGATCCAGAGCACCGCAACCAGCCCGAGGGCGAGAAGGAGGTGTGCTGCGGCCGCGAACCATCGGCCGGTCGCCACGTCGAACGGCAGGGCCCAGGCCCACCCGACAGGGGTCCAGGAGGCGACCCGCGCGGACTCGATCGCGGTGAAGTCAGCCAGGGAGGTGGAGAGCGAGCCAGTCATCACGAGCACGTTGAACGCCAATGGCAGCAGGGTCACCAACGCGACGACGACGGCGCCCACCAACCGCCCAGTGCGGCTCGTCATCACCTTCGCGAGAGCACTGGTCACCGCCCGGGAGAGCAGCACCGCGGTGGTCACCCCGAGCACAGCGGCGAGCGCCGCCGCGGGGACCGCCGCGGGGTGCCCCGCCCACGAGACCACCTGCGCCAGCGACAGCGCGATGAGCATCAGGGCCGGGATGCCGGTGAGCGCGGCGGCGAGGAGACCGCGCGCGAGCTCGGTGGCGCGCACGGGGAGCACGGCGAAGCGCGCCGGGTCCAGGAGGGAGTCCACGCCGGTCGCGATGAGGCCGAGCACGGTCCACATCAGGGTCGCCACGGCGAAGAGGGGGACGGTGAGCGCAGTGACGCGCAGCGGCCTCCCAGCCAGCAGGGCCAAACCCGGGCCCAACACGGCGACCACTCCCAGCGCAGCGAGCCCACCCAGGATCGAGGAGGTGAGGTGCAGTGCGCTGCGGGACATCGCGGAGAGCCACATCGCGAAGCGGAGCCGGACGATCAGCCCAACCACGCCAGGCCGTCCCCGCCGGTGTCGGTGGCCCCGACGAGCTCGAGGAACCGGTCGTGCAGGCTGCCACCCGCGGTGAGCCCGGCCACGGTGTCCTCAGCGAGCACCCGGCCCCCCGACACCACGGCGACCCGGTCGCAGAGACCCTCGACGAGCTCCATGACGTGGCTCGACATGACGACCGTGCCGCCCCCGGCGACATAGCGCCGAAGGATCGTGCGGATCGTCTGGCCGGACACCGGGTCGACGGCTTCGAACGGCTCGTCGAGGACCAGCAGCCGCGGCGCGTGGATCATGGCTGCGGCGAGGCCGACCTTCTTCACCATGCCCGCGGAGTAGTCGGCGACCACCGTGCTCGCGTCGTCGGCGAGGCCGAGGACCGTGAGGAGCTCCTGGGCACGCTCGGTGACGACGCTGCGCGGCATCCGGCGCAGCGCCCCGACGTAGTGCAGCAGCTCACGGCCGGAGAGCTGCTCGAAGAGCCGCATGCCGTCCGGCGAGACACCCATGGCAGCCTTCGCGGCGGCCGGGTCGGCCCAGACGTCGATGCCCAGCACCCGTGCCGAGCCTGCCTCGGGACGGAGCAGACCTGTCGCCATCGACAGCGTGGTCGTCTTCCCGGCACCGTTCGGCCCGACCAGCCCGTAGAGCGAGCCTCGGGGCACCACGAGCGAGAGCTCGTGGACGACCCGTCGGCCGCGGAACTCCTTGACGAGGCCGACCAGCTCGAGTGCCGGGCCCGGGGGTCCGTCAGTCACACACCGCGCCCGCACTGGCGCTGCCGACGAGGCGTCGGTACTTGGCCAACACCCCGCGGGTGTACTTCGGCTCGGGGTGGGTGACGCCCTCGGCGCGCCGGCGGTCGAGCTCGTCCCCGTCGACGAGCAGGTCCAAGGTGCCCGAGGCCACGTCGAGCCGGATGCCGTCGCCGTCGCGGACGAACGCGATCGGCCCGTCGTCGACCGCCTCGGGAGCCACGTGGCCCACGCACAGGCCGGTGGTGCCACCGGAGAAGCGACCGTCGGTGAGCAGAAGCACGTCCTTGCCCAGGCCGGCGCCCTTGATCGCCCCGGTGACAGCCAGCATCTCGCGCATGCCGGGGCCTCCCTTCGGGCCCTCGTAGCGGATGACGACCACGTCGCCGGGAACGATGGTGCCGTCCTCGACCGCATCCATCGCGGCCCGTTCGCCGTCGAAGACGCGCGCCGTGCCCTCGAACACGTCGGAGTCGAACCCCGCCGACTTCACGACGGCCCCCTCGGGGGCCAGGGAGCCCTTGAGGATCGTGATGCCGCCCGTCGCGTGGATCGGCTCCTTCATGGCCCGCACGACCTTGCCGTCGACGTCGGGCGGCGCGATGTCAGCGAGGTTCTCGGCCATCGTCTTTCCGGTGACGGTGAGGCAGTCGCCATGCAGCAGACCGGCATCCAGCAGCGCCCGCATGACGACGGGCACCCCGCCGACCCGGTCGACGTCGGTCATGACGTAGGAGCCGAAGGGCTTGACGTCGGCGAGGTGGGGCACCCTCGAGCCCACGCGCTGGAAGTCGTCGAGGGTGAGGTCGACGTCGGCCTCGTGCGCGATCGCCAGCAGGTGGAGCACGGCGTTGGTGGACCCGCCGAAGGCCATGACGACCGCGATGGCGTTCTCGAACGCCTCCTTGGTCATGATGTCGCGGGCCGTGATGCCCCGGCGGAGCAGCTCGACCACGGCTTCCCCGGACTTGCGGGCGAACCCGTCGCGGCGACGGTCGGTCGCGGGCGGTGCGGCGGAGCCGGGGAGCGACATCCCGATGGCCTCGGCGACCGAGGCCATCGTGTTCGCGGTGTACATGCCGCCGCACGCCCCCTCCCCCGGGCAGATCGCGCGCTCGATGGCGTCGACGTCCTCGCGACTCATCAGCCCGCGGGAGCAGGCCCCGACCGCCTCGAAGGCATCGATGATCGTCACGGTGCGCTCCGAGCCGTCGGACATCTTCGCGATACCGGGCAGGATCGAGCCGGCGTAGAGGAACACCGATGCGAGGTCGAGGCGCGCAGCGGCCATGAGCATGCCGGGCAGCGACTTGTCACAGCCCGCGAGGAGCACTGACCCGTCGAGCCGCTCGGCGCTCATCACGGTCTCGACCGAGTCCGCGATCACCTCGCGGCTGACGAGGGAGAAGTGCATGCCCTCGTGCCCCATCGAGATGCCGTCGCTGACCGAGATCGTGCCGAACTCCAGCGGGTAGCCACCCGCCGCGTGCACGCCGTCCTTGGCCGCCTTGGCGAGCCGGTCCAGCGAGAGGTTGCAGGGCGTGATCTCGTTCCAGGAGCTCGCCACCCCGATCTGCGGCTTGGCGAAGTCCTCATCCCCGAGACCCACGGCACGCAGCATCCCGCGCGAGGCAGTGCTCTCCAGGCCGTCGGTGACGTCGCGGCTGCGGGGCTTGATGTCCGGTGACGAGGTCATGACGCCATCCTAGGTATGCCGGTCGGCGGGCGAGCGTCGTTGCCCACCACGTGACCCGAGCCGGGTCGTTGCGGGAGGGCTGCACCCCGGCCGCAGGGTCGCGCTCAGGCGGGGAGGGTCCCGCGGACCAGGCTGTCACCGGAGTGCTGCGGCTTGTCGTCGAACCCTTCGCGGGAGATGTCGACGATGACGTAGCCCTGCGTGATGAGCTCGGGCGAGATGGTGAAGGACTGGTCGGCCCTTCCGGGGCTGAGCACCCCGATCGACACCATCCGCTTGAGGTCGCGGTTGATCAACCAGACCTCGAGGTATCCCCCATCGGGGCGCAGGGTCTGGGTGCGCACGTCGAGGTCCACCGAACCGGCCCGCTCGACCAGCGATGCGGACCCGAGCTCCTTGGCGGTGTCGAGGGTGTCCAGCGGGGTGCTCGCGACGACGGTCTGGCCCGGCGGCTGGGTGTCGCCCTCCCCCAGCACCCGGGAGCCGACAGCCCCGAGCACCAGGCCCGCCGCTGCTGCTCCCGCGACCCAGGTCAGGCCGACCCTGCGACGACCCGGTCTCGATCGACGCTCGGCGAGCTCATCAGGTGCCCCGAGGACCGGTGCGACGTCGGTGAGGTGCCGCTGGGCTGGGTCGAACGGTTCGGGCGTGGGTGGTGACACCGAGGCGCTTTCGACCTGCGTGTCGGCGAGCACCCGGTCCCACAGCCCAGCGGGCGCCGCGACGAGCTCCGGCCTCGGGACGCGCACGAGCCCGAGGGCGGTGCGGAGCACCTCGAGCTCGGAGCTGCACGTCAGGCAGTCGGCAACGTGCTCCCGGGCGTCGGTCGACACCGGCTCCCCGAGAGCGAGGTCTGCCAGAAGGTCTTGGTCAGGATGGGACATGGGCGACCTCCTCCATTCGCGTTCGTAGGTGGATCAAGCCACGACGGACGTGGCTCTTGACGGTGCCGAGCGGCATCTCGAGGCGGCGGGCGATCTCCTCGTGGGTGAGGTCGTCGGTGAAGGCCATCCGCACGACGGTGGCCCGTGGCTCACCGAGTCGGTCCACCGCGTCGGCGAGCACGAGTCGCACCGCGAGCTGTTCGTCGTGACCGGCCACGTGCTCGTCGGGAGAGGTCTCGACGGCGATCGCGTTGAGGTCCCGGGTGCGGCGGGCCCGCATGGCGTGGACGTCGGCCACCTTGTGTCGGGTGATGCCGACCAACCACCCCGGGACCGTGCCCTTGTCGGGTCGAAGGGTGTGTCGACTGCGCCACGCGGCGACGAAGACCTGTTGGGTCACGTCCTCCGCGTCGTGGTGGTTGCCCAGCGAGCGCACCGCGAGGGTGTGGACCAGGGTGCTCCACCGCTGGTAGGCCTCCGCGAACGCCTCCCTCGAGCCGTCGCGGAGTCGCTCGGCGAGGTCGTCGGTGACGACCTCGGCCCCCTCACTCATCCGCACGTGCTCCACGATAGCCAGCGACCGTCCGAGCGCGCCCGGGGAGTTCCGTTGCCCGGGGTCGCTGCCGACGGAGATGCCCGGCCGGAAAGATCCGGCGAGCATCTCTTGCGGGCTCGGTGCGAGGAGCATGGGTGATCGACTCAGGCCTCAGAGAGGAGGGTGCAGGACAGAGGACGGTGGGGAGGTGACGGCGACAGCAAGACGGTGCAGCATCTCCAAGGAGTCCCTTCTCGGTGAGGTCGGTCCTCATTGACGACTTGACCTCTCTTCCACGGACAGGGCCCTCGCGGATGCACCGAACGCCCACGAGTCTCGATCGGTTCATGACGGCGACGCCGTCAGGCGCCAGTAGCCGATCGACAGGCTGGCGGCCACGCTCAGCCACACGGCATACGGAAGCAACACCCAACCGGCCCACGGAACCGCGGTGACCGCGACGACGACCAGGACCCAGGTGAGCACCGCCGCACCGCCGAGGAACAGGGCTGCGGCACCCAGGTCGTGTGGCACGTAGAACGACCACGCCCATGCGAGCGCCAGCACCACCGAGACGGCGAGGACCACGAGGAACACCGCGCTCTCGGCGACCGGGCGCGACACCCCGATCACACTGCCCGCCACGTCGAGGGCGAGGAAGTTCAGCGGCCAGACCACACCGAAGACCCACGGCGGAGGCTGCCAAGGCGGCTTGCGGAGCCCCTCGTACCAGCCCGGCTCGGCGGAGACCCACCGGGCCGACAGCACGGCATACGACGCCACCGTGACGAGCGTGGCAGCCGTGACGGCGGCCTGGCCCGGGCTCACGCCGCCTCTCGCGGGCCGACCTGTCGCGGCCACCAGAACCGGTCACCGAGGAGGAGCGCGATCGCCGGGACGAGCAGGGTGCGCACCACCAGGGTGTCGAGGAGGACTCCGACGCAGATCACCAGCCCGACCTGCGCGAGCACGACGAGCGGCAGCACCCCCAGCACGGCGAAGACGGCAGCAAGCAGGATGCCGGCGCTGGTGATGACGCCACCGGTGGCCGCCAGCGCGCGCAGCATGCCCTGGCGGCTTCCGTGGGTGCGCGCCTCTTCAGCCGTCCGGGTGACAAGGAAGATGTTGTAGTCAACGCCGAGGGCCACGAGGAAGACGAACGCGAGCAGGGGGACCCCGTCATCGAGCCGCTCGAAGCCGAGCACCTGCGTGAAGATCACCCAGGACAGCCCCAGGCTCGCGAGGTAGGTCGCGACGACCGTCGTGACGAGGATGACGGGTGCCACGACCGAGCGCAGCAGACCGCCGAGGGCCAGGATGACGAGCCCGAGGACGATCGGGAAGATGACGAGACGGTCGCGCGTCGAGGCGGTCGCGGTGTCGAGCGACTGGGCCTCCGTGCCACCCACGTAGGTGTCGGGTGCGTCCTGGAGCGCGGTGCGCATCGCCACCACGGTGTCACGGGCACCACTGGACCCAGGCTCCGCGTCGATCACGGCATCGACTTCCGCCACCCCGTCACCGCTGGCCACGACCCGCACCGCGCTCACCCCGTCGACATCCTTCAGCGTGGACGCGACGGACTCCGCAGACTGCCGCGTGACGATGATGGCGGGGTCGGCCGCCCCGGCGGGGAAGGACTCCGCCAGTCGCTCTCCGGCGGCGATCGCCTCGGGCTTCTTGAGGAACTGGTCGGCACCGGAGAGGCCGGTCTGGATCTGCGAGATGCCGCCGGCGGCGATGGCCAACAGGATGACGGTGACCGTCACGAGCCCGGCGGGGCGCTTGGCCACGAGGTTGCCGATGCGCCGCCAGAAGGTCTGGGAGTCGGCGAGGCCGGTCTGGCCGACCCGGGGCACCTTGGGCCAGAACACCCAACGGCCGAAGACCACCAGTGCTGCGGGCAGCACCAGCAGAACGAAGGATGCCGCGACGAGCACCCCCACGGCGCAGGCGAGACCCAGCCCCCGGGTCGTGGGGAAGAGCGAGAGAAGCAGGGTGAGGAGACCCAGCACGACCGTCGACGCGCTGGAGATGACGGCCTCGGCCGTGCGCCGCAGTGCGTGTGCCATCGCCTCGCGACGGTCCTGCGTCACGCGCAGCTCGTCGCGGTAGCGCGAGATGAGGAGCAGGGCGTAGTCGGTGCCAGCGCCGAACACGAGCACCGAGAGGATTCCCACCGTGGACTCGTCCCAGAGCACGCCGAAGGTGTCCAGAACGTGCGTCGCGACCACGGCCGCGACCTGGTCGGCGAGCCCGACGACGGTGAGGGGGATGACCCAGAGCACCGGGCTGCGGTAGGTGATGATGAGGAGCAGCGCCACGATGGATGCGGTGGCCGCCAGGAGCCGGAAGTCCGCCCCGTCGAACACCGCAGCGAGATCAGCCTGGATCGCCGCGGGCCCGGTCACCTGAGCGGTCAGACCCTCGGGCAGGTCTGCTCGGGCTGCCTGCCGAAGTGCAGCCACGGTGTCCGCCGTCTCGACCGCCCCTCTTGAGGTCACGGGCACGAACACGGTTGCCGCAGTGCCGTCCTGCGCGATGGTGGCCGGCGCCCCGGTCGCGCCCGGGAGGCTCTTCGCCTGCCCCTGGACGAAGGCGAGCTGGCTCTGCGAGAGTCGCTGGTCGCTGCTGTAGAGGACGACCGCCGCCGAGCCCTCATCCTGAGGAAGCGCGGCGCGCAGCTCGGCCGCGGCGAGGCTGTCGGACTTCAGCGGAAGTGCCGACGTCGAGCTCGGCGGCTGCTCGGCCTGTCCGACCACCCCGATGACTGCGCCTGCCCCGAGGAGGGCGAACAGCGCAATGAGCCCAGCGACCCACCTGCGGGTGATGAGGGCGGAGATGTGGCCCATCGGGGGAGCTCCCTTGGTAAGGTGATTCATCAGATGATTCATTAACTGACTAAGTAGGTGAGTGACATTACGGAACGGACCCGCACCACCGCAAGTCCGAGCAGCCCCGTGGGCGGTGACCGCGGCGACGACACCGGTGCTCGGCCGGACGTGCGATCGGTCGTCCCCGCCTACCGGCGATCTGACACCCTCGACGCCCTGCAGGAGCTCGTCGACGTCGCCGGGGCGATGCCTCACGAGGTGGCGCGCCGCGGTGGGATGTCGACCTCCGAGCTGCACTCGCTGCGACACCTCGTCGCCACCCCGATGGGTCCGGTCGATCTCGCGAGGGCGCTCGGGGTGACGTCTGCAGCAGCATCCGGAGTGGTCGACCGGCTCGTCGCGCACGGTCACGCCGAGCGCACCGCCCACCCCGAAGACGGACGGCGCACACAGGTCGTCATCACCGAGCGAGGCCGCCTCGAGGCACTGACGATGCTCGCCCCGATGTTCCGGTCCCTCGCGACCCTCGACGCCTCGCTCGACGACGACGAGCGGGCGGTCGTCGAGCGCTACCTCAACGGGGCGACCGCGGCGATGCGGGAGCTGATGTGACGCGTTCCCACCCCGGCCCGAGCAGCCGCACCAGGTCGTGGATAGCGTGGTGACCATGGCAACCCCTCACGGTTCGACACCCCCGACGCACCGGCTCGCGGACGTCGTCGACACGGCACTGGACCGAAGCGTCGTCGGTGGCTTCACGGCATTCGGGTATGCCGTGCGCCGCCACTTGCCGACGTGGCCCGCAGACCCGGCCGCCGGCGCCCTCGCCGGACGTCGCATCATCGTGACGGGCTCATCCTCCGGGCTCGGACAGCGTTGCGCCGCAGACCTCCTCGCCCTCGGCGCCGACGTGGTGATGGTGGTGAGAGACGTGGAGAAGGGCGACCGGGCCGCAGACGCGGTGCGTCGTGACGTGCGGGGCCTGCCCGGCGCTGGGGTCCCGGAGGTCTGGCACTGCGACGTCTCGGACCTCGACTCGGTGCGCACCTTCACCACCTCCCTGCTGGCCACCGGCAAGCCGATCCACGGCATCGTCCACAACGCCGGCTCCCTCCCGCCAACCCGCACCGAATCGGCTCAGGGGCACGAGCTGACGATGGCGCTGCACGTGCTCGGGCCGGTCCTGATGACCGAGCTCCTGCTGCCCGCGCTGTCCGGGCACGGCTCCCGGGTCGTGTTCGTGGCGTCCGGCGGGATGTACACGCAGCCGCTGCCGAGCAGGGACCCCGAGTTCCTGCACGGTGACTACGAGGGCGCCGTGGCCTACGCACGGAGCAAGCGCGGTCAGGTCGAGCTGCTTCCCGAGCTCGCAGCGCGATGGGGTGCCCACGGCATCGCGGTCGATGCCATGCACCCCGGCTGGGCCGCCACCCCCGGCCTGACATCCTCACTCCCCCGTTTCGAGCGGGTGCTGCGCCCGGCACTGCGCAGCGACACCGTGGGTGCGGACACGACGGCATGGCTGCTCGCGGCAGAGCCATCACCCCCCTCCGGCCTGTTCTGGCACGACCGCAAGCCGCGACCGACCAGTTATCTCTCGAAGACCAAGCCCACCTCTGCAGAACGAAAGGTGTTCTGGGACTGGGTGGTTGCCTCCGTCGGCCTGGATTGACCTCAGCGGCTGGACTCGATGGCCACTGCGGCCCGGTCTGGCTGAGGCTGGGGCGCCTCGTGCTCACCCTCGACGTCCACCGCCGGCAGGAGATCGTCGAGCCACCGTGGGAGCCACCATGCGCTGGCGCCGAGCAGGCTCATCACGGCGGGGATCAGGGTCATCCGGACGAAGAAGGCGTCGATGACGACCCCGACGGCGAGGGTGAAGCCGAACTGTTTGATCATCGTGTCCGTGCTGAGGACGAACCCCGCGAAGACCGAGACCATGATGATCGCTGCGGCCACGACGACGCGGCTCGCGTGCTCGAACCCGTGGACGATGGCGTCCCGGGGCGCCATGCCCCGCTCGTGCGCCTCGCGCATCGAGCTGACGAGGAAGACCTGGTAGTCCATGGCGAGGCCGTAGAGGATTCCGGTCACCATGATCGGCAGGAAGCTGAGCAACGGACCCCCGGTGTCGAGTCCGACCAGAGCGTTGAACCACCCCCACTGGAACACCGCTGTCGTCAGCCCGAACGTCGCCGCGATGCTGAGCAGGAAACCCACCGTGGCCTTGATGGGGATCACGACCGAGCGGAAGACGAGCAGCAGGAGCAGCAGTGAGAGCCCGACGATGATGGCCAGGTACTCGGGCAAGGCACTGCGCAACCGGTCCGTGATGTCGATGTTGATCGCGGTCAGGCCGGTGACGCCCAGGGTCACGCCGGCATCGGATGCCAGCGGAAGGTCCGGGCTGCGCAGGTCATCGACAAGAGCGGCGGTCCGCGGGTCGTCCGGGCCGTGGTCGGGGATGACGGTGAACATGGCCACGGTGCGGGCGGGGTTGGCGCCCTTGAGGTTCACCGAGGCGACGTCGTCACGTTCCTGGAGCGCGGCGGTGATCTTCCCGAGGTCGCGCGGGTCCATGCTGCGCCCCTCGGTTGGTCGCACCACGACCACGAGCGGCGCGTTGAAGCCTTCCCCGAAGCCGCGGGTGATCGCGTCGTAACCCTGTCGAGAAGTGCTCGTGCTGGCATCGCTCTTCCCGGTCGGCATCCCCAGATTCATGCTGAGCGCCGGGACGGCCGACACGCCCAGGATCACGACCACACCGGTCACGGCGAGCCACGGGCGCCGCACCAGGAGGGTCGCCCACCGACTGGCCGGACCCTGCTCCTGCGACTCCGCCAACGACTGACCACCGGCGCGCGCCCCGGGCGAGCAGATCCGCTCGCCGACGAGGCCGAGCAGTGCCGGGAGCAGGGTCAGGGCGATGAGCACCGCCAGGGCAACCGTGGTGGCCGCCACCAGGGCCATCGTCGTGAGGAACCCGATCCCGATGACGACCATGCCGGTGAGCGCGATGATCACGGTCGATCCGGCGAAGACGACGGCGGAGCCGGCCGTGGCCAGGGCAGCTGCGGCGGCATCGGCGGAGCTGAGTCCTTCGCTGAGGATCAGGCGCCGCTGCCGATTGACGATGAACAGCGCGTAGTCGATCCCGACTGCGAGCCCGACCATCAACGCCAACGCAGGTGTTGCGGTCGTCAACGTGATGGCGCTCGAGAGGGCGAACGCCGCACCCACCCCGATGGCCACCCCGGTGAGGGCGGTGAGAATGGGAAGCCCGGCGGCCCGGAGGGAGCCGAGCGTGATGAGCAGGACGAGGAGCGCGATGGCCAGCCCGATCGCCTCGTGTCCGCCGATCGGCGGGTGGATCGCGTCGAGGGAGTCGCTGGGCAGCACGGTGACACCGGTGCCCGCGACGGCCTTGTCGGCAAGGCCGATCACCTCGGCTGTCGTCCCTTCTGGCAGCGCGTCGACCTGTGAGGTGAACTGCATCTGCAGCATCCCGACACTTCCGTCCGCGGAGACCAGGACGCCCGGCACAACGGCACCATCGAGGATCAGTGGCCCGTGTGCCGGCGCTGGGTCGGCGGTGGTGCTGCCGGGCACGACACGCGGCGTCGCGTCCGTCGGGCCCGTCGCGGGGCTCCCCCCGGCTGCGGCCTCCGGAGAGGATGGCAGATGCACGATGACCGGAAGGGTCGAGATCTCGGCGGCCGCAGCCGCGATCCCCCTCGCCCGCGCGTCGGTGTCCAGCCGCTCCCCCGCGGGGACGGTGAAGACGAGGGTGCCCGCTCCGCCGCTGGCGGCCGGGAGCTCGTGGCGCAGCTCGTCGAGGACCCGCTGGCTGGGGGTCCCATCGATCGTCATGCTCGAGGAGATGCCGCCACCACTGGTGAGGGCGAGACCCACGATGCCGGCGAGGACGAGCAGCCAGGTCAGGACGATCGGCCAGGGCCGTCGGTAGGCGAGGCCCCCAAGGCGGCGCAGAGCGGTGGACATCGGTGGCAGTTCCCCTTTCCGGACGAGTCGAGCCGGGTGTGCTCAGAAGCCGTGGCGCAGGTGCTCGAACGTCAGGTCGAGAAACTCCTCGAGGGACATCGCGGGCTCCTGTCCCGGCGGGGTGGCCGCGGGCGCCGTTCCGGCGAGACGGACGGGGACGTAGCCGTCCAGCACGCAGGCCAGCGCCCCGTATGCCGCACCGACGAGGAGGTGGGCGGAGACCCGGCTCGCGCGCCCGTCGAGACGGGCCATCACGGCATCCCGTGCGGATTCTCGGATGCCACGCTGGACCTCCAGCAGATGCGGCCGCAGTGGCGGGTGCTCCTGCGCGAGGGCTCGCAGCTCCCGCAGCACCATGAGCAACCCGTCGTTCAGCTGTCGGGCGGCCATCGCCTGTAGCCAGTCCACCAGGGGAAGGTCGTCGTCGGGGGGATCCTCCAAGGCGTGCCGGACGCGCTCCACCGCGACCGCGACGATCGCTTCTTCCTTGCCCGCGAAGTGGTTGGCGAAGGTCCGCCTGGAGTAGCCGGCCCGAGCGCAGAGCTCGTCAATCGTGAACCCGTCGACCCCGCGCTCACGCGCCAGGTCGAAGGCGGCTTGCGCCAGGGCGAAGGCCGTCGCGCGCCGTTTGGTCTCTCGCAGGCCCGGGGTCGTCATCTGCCCACTGTGACAGAAGATTGCCCATTAGGCAATCTTGCCTTATAGGCAATGAATGGTTACGGTGGGTTCATGCCATGCACGATTCCCACGCGCCCCACCGGTCATGACCTGCTCCAGGTCGACCTCTTGGCCGCGGGGCTGCGGATGTGGGCCGCCCGCGGGCGGCCGGACGTGCCGAGAACCTGTTGCGCCACCGTGACGACCGCGTGACCACCTCGGACCCCTCGCCCGGACGGC
>JBDTDY010000146.1:0-8511 GCA_039922835.1 Ornithinibacter sp. | reverse complement strand
GACGTGGTGTCGGACTTTGCTCCGAAGAGCCGATCGTAAGAGACGCGCCGCGAGCCTTCAATGGTCTAGGTTCTGTCTCGAGAGCACCCGTGACGCCGCCAGCACCCGAGCGGCCCGAAACGCAGGGAGGTGACGTGGGTACTTACATCATCAGGCGCCTGCTGCAGATGATCCCGGTGATCCTGGGGGCGACATTCCTCATCTTCACCATGGTCTTCGCACTGCCGGGCGACCCCCTCGCCGGCAAGTGCGGTGAGCGACCTTGCTCGGCGACCTACCGCGCTGCGTTCGAGGAGAAGTACAACCTCAACGACCCGCTCCCGGTGCAGTACGGGAAGTACCTGTCCAACATCGCCAAGGGGGATTTCGGCGAGACCTACAACGGCACCTCCGTGGCCCAGCAGCTCACGACCCGCTACCCGGTGACCGCCAAGCTGGCGCTGATGGCCATCGTCATCGAGACGGGCGTCGGGATCCTTGCCGGTGTGCTCACCGGCATCCGAAAGGGTGGGTTCCTCGACAACCTCGTGCTGGTGTCCACGCTCGTCGTGATCGCCATTCCCATCTTCGTCATCGGTGGGCTCGCTCAGTACTTCCTCGGTGTCAAGCTCGCGCTCTTCCCGGTCACCGTCACCTCCTCGAACCCCTCGTTCTATGAACTGATGCTGCCGGCCCTGGTGCTCGGGTCGGTGTCCGTGGCCTATGTCACGCGGCTGACGCGAACGAACCTCGTGGAGAACCTGCGCTCCGACTACGTCCGCACCGCGAAGGCAAAGGGTCTCACCCAGCGGCGCGCCATCGGCCTGCACGCCCTGCGCAACTCCCTCATCCCGGTCGTCACCTTCATCGGCTTCGACTTCGGTGCGTTGCTCGGGGGCGCGATCGTCACCGAGAGCATCTTCAACATCCCCGGGATCGGGAACTACATCTTCCGCTCCATCCGCTCTCGTGACGGTTCCTCCGTCGTCGGCGCGGTCACCGTGCTCGTCATCGTCTACCTGTTCGTCAACCTGCTCGTGGACCTGCTCTACGGGCTGCTCGACCCGAGGATCAGCCATGACTGAACAAGCCATCATCGAAGCACCATCGGTCGACTCCCCCAGCGGGGGAGATGTCGGCGAGGAGCGTTCGCTCGCCTCCGATGCCTGGCGGGCCATGCGTCGCAACCCGATGTTCTGGATCTCCGCGACCATGATCGCGATCTTCGCGCTGATGGCCATCTGGCCCAGCCTGTTCACGAGCACCGACCCCTCGGCGGCGGTGCTCTCAGAGTCACGGGCCAAGCCTGGCGACGGCACGTGGTTCGGTCGCGACATCCAGGGCTATGACATCTACGCTCGCTGCATCTACGGCGCTCGCGCCTCGATCCTCGTCGGTGTGCTCTGCACGACGGGGACGGTCTTCATCGGTGGTTTGATCGGCGTGATGTCGGGGTATGCGGGGGGCTGGGTCGACTCGCTGCTCTCCCGCATCGGCGACGTCTTCTTCGCGATCCCGCTGCTCCTGGGTGCGATCATCTTCCTGGTGTCGCTGCCGGACTTCTTCAACGGCAACTACTTCCTCGTCGTCCTCAAGGTGGTGCTGGCGCTGGTGGTGCTCGGCTGGCCAAGCCTGGCCCGCCTCATGCGGAGCAGCGTCATCCAGGTCAAGCCCAACGACTACGTCCAGGCGGCGCGTGCGCTCGGCGCAAGCCCGGGTCGAATCGTGCGCTCGCACGTGATCCCGAACTCGCTGGCCCCGATCATCGTCGTCGCGACGATCAACCTCGGTGCCTACATCTCCGCGGAGGCCACCCTCTCCTTCCTCGGCATCGGGCTCCAGGCACCGGCCATCTCCTGGGGCATCGACATCAGCTCAGCGATCGTGGGCCTGCGCACCACGCCGCACATGTTGTTCTTCCCGAGCATGTTCCTCGCCCTGGCCGTGCTCGCCTTCATCATGCTCGGTGACGTCGTGCGCGACGCCCTCGACCCCAAGAACCGCTGAGCCGGAGGACCACAGTCATGTCGACCGCCGCCACCACCCGGGCCAAGGGCTCAGGGGAGACCACCTACACCCCGCAGGACGGGTTGTTGCTCGAGGTCGAGGACCTGTTCGTCGAGTTCCACACGCCGGACGGGGTGGCGACTGCCATCAACGGGGTGTCCTTCGACCTCCACCAGGGGGAGTCCCTCGCCATCCTCGGGGAGTCGGGGTCGGGCAAGTCCGTGACCGCGCAGGCGATCATGGGCATTCTCGACATGCCGCCTGCAGTCATCCCGCAGGGGCACATCCGCTACTGCGGCCAGGACCTCCTCTCGATGCCGGAGGAGCAGCGGCGCAAGACGCGTGGCCCTGAGGTCTCGATCATCTTCCAGGACGCACTGTCCTCGCTCAACCCGGTCTTCCCGGTCGGCTGGCAGATCGCCGAGATGTTCCGCACCCACCGGGGGATGAACCGCTCGGATGCCCTCGAGCGGGCGATCGGCCTGATGGAGCGAGTCTCCATCCCGGCCGCGCGCGAGCGGGTCAAGGCCTACCCCCACCAGTTCTCGGGTGGGATGCGCCAACGCATCATGATCGCCATGGCGATCGCGCTCGACCCGGCGGTGCTCATCGCGGACGAGCCGACGACGGCGCTCGACGTCACCGTCCAGGCGCAGATCATGTCCCTGCTGCAAGAGCTCCAGGAGGAGCGGCAGATGGGACTGATCCTGATCACGCACGACCTCGGAGTGGTCGCCGACGTCGCGGACCGGATCGTCGTGATGTATGCCGGTCGGCTGGTCGAGAAGGCCGAGGTGCTCGAGCTCTATGCCGCCCCCGCACACCCGTACACCCGCGGCCTGCTCGAGTCGATCCCCCGCTTGGACCAGAAGGGTCAGACCCTCTCCGCCATCGGCGGCCTGCCGCCCAACCTCTTGAAGATCCCCGCAGGGTGCCCGTTCAACCCACGGTGTCGGATGGCCCAGGACATCTGCCGCGTCGAGCCACGCCCCGAACTGCGAGAGGTCGCCCCGGGCCGTTTCTCGGCCTGCCACTTCGCCGAGGAGGTCCTAAATGCCTGAGGTCATTCTCAGTGCGCAAGGTCTGGTCAAGTACTACCCCATCCGAAAGGGAGTGCTCCAGCGGGTGCAGGGCCAGGTCAAGGCGGTGGACGGCGTTTCCTTCGACCTGCACAAGGGTGAGACGCTCGGAATCGTCGGGGAGTCAGGATGTGGCAAGTCGACCCTGGGTCGTCTGCTCATGCGCCTCGAGGAGCCCACCGAGGGCAAGGTGGTCTTCGATGGAGAGGACTTCAGCAAGGCTTCCGGCCGCGAGATGCGGCGCCTGCGACGGAACATCCAGATCGTCTTCCAGGACCCGTACACCTCGCTCAACCCTCGGATGACGGTCGGTGACATCATCGGTGAGCCGTTCGAGATCCACACCGACGTCGTCCCCAAGGGTGGTCGAAGGGCCCGGGTACAAGAGCTTCTCGAGGTCGTCGGGCTGAGTCCCGAACACATCAACCGCTACCCGCACCAGTTCTCCGGCGGCCAGCGCCAGCGCATCGGCATCGCTCGGGGCATCGCCCTGAACCCACAGGTGCTGGTCTGCGACGAGCCGGTCTCCGCACTCGATGTCTCCGTCCAGGCCCAGGTCATCAACCTCATGGAGCAGCTCCAGCGTGACATGGGCCTGGCCTACGTCTTCATCGCGCACGACCTGTCGGTGGTCCGCCACATCTCGGACCGCGTCGGGGTGATGTATCTGGGCAAGATGGCGGAGCTGGGGACGGAGACGCAGGTCTACGACCGGCCCACGCACCCGTACACCCAGGCCCTGCTGTCGGCCGTTCCGGTGCCAGACCCGACGATGCGCGGAAAGCGCGACCAGATCGTGCTGGAGGGTGACGTGCCCTCACCGGCGAACCCCCCGTCTGGCTGCCGCTTCCACACCCGGTGCTTCAAGGCCCAGCCCATCTGCTCGGTCGAGGAACCAGAGTTCATCCTGCGACCCGACGGCAGCGGTGAGCACCTCTCGGCATGTCACTTCGCAGAACCGCGCGTCGTGGTGAAGGCCGTGGACGTCAGTGGGGAGAAGGTCGATTCGAGGTTCACCGCGCCGAGGAACGATGAAGACAGCCTGACCTCAGAAGAGCCGGCGGATGAGCAGCACCTGCGCCGTCGGTCGGCGGAGCTCCACGGTGACGATCATCGGTCCGACGGGACCCCCGGGGACCACCGGCCGACGGCGCTCTGACGCCCGGACTCCACGCACCACGTCGGCGAGGCCGGGCTTCAGGGTTTGTCGGAGGCCAGGGCTGACGAGCGCGTGCGAAGCAGCCGCCGTAGGGAGTCCAGCCTCGACGGGCCTGACGCCCCGGCCGAACCGGACTCCACCCAGGCGTCCAGGGCGCACTCCTCCTCGTCGTGGGTGCACCCCCGCGGACAGGCGGCCGTCCCCGGCTCGAGGTCCCTGAAGTGGGTGACGATCCGCGCGGGGTCCACGTGCGCGAGACCGAACGAGCGCACTCCGGGAGTGTCGATGACCCACCCGGAATCACCTGGCAGGGCCAAGGACACGGCCGAGGTCGAGGTGTGCCGTCCTCGGCCCGTGACGTCGTTGACGACCCCGGTCGCTCGCGCCGCGTCGGGGACGAGCTCGTTGACCAGCGTCGACTTCCCGACACCGGAGTGACCGACGAGCACGCTGACCCGGCCGCTGAGGGCGCGCCGCAGCTCCTCCAGTCCGGTGGTGGGCCCGCAGGCGCGCGCGGTCACCACGTGGGACAGGGAGAGTGGGGCGTACTGCTGGAGGAAGGGCACCGGATCGGCGAGGTCCGCCTTGGTGAGCACCAGGAGGGGTTCCATACCTGCGTCATAGGCGGCGACGAGGCACCGGTCGATCATCCGGGGTCGGGGCTCGGGGTCGGCCAGGGCGCACACCACGACGAGCTGGTCGGCATTCGCCACGAGGACGCGCTCGACCGGGTCGGTGTCGTCGGCGGTGCGACGGAGCACGGTGCGGCGCGGGGACACCCGCACGATCCGGGCGAGGCTTCCGTCATCACCGGAGACGTCCCCCACCAGGTGGACGTGGTCGCCGACGACGATGCCCTTGCGCCCCAGTTCCCGAGCGCGCATCGCGAGTGCCACGTGCCCGCCTGAGCTGTCCTCCACGATGGTCGTGTACCGACCGCGGTCGACCCCGACCACTCGCCCCGGAACGGCGTCAGCGTGTGCCGGGCGGTCCTTGCTCCGGGGCCTGGAACCGCGGCGGTTGGGGCGGATCCGGACGTCGGACTCGTCATAGTCCTCCATCGACCTCGCCATCAGGGAGCCGCCGGCACCTGGTGCTCGAGCATGTCGGACCACAGGTCGGTGAACCCCGGCATCGTCTTGGAGACCGTGCCGACGTCACGCACGACGACACCCGGTATCGCCAGACCGAGGACCGCGCCGGCCATGACCATGCGGTGGTCCGCGTAGGTCTCGATGGTGCCACCACGCATCGGTGCAGGGGTGATCCGCAACCCGTCATCGGTCTCCAGGACCTGAGCACCCAACGAGGAGAGCTCTGTTCGCAGCGCTGCGAGGCGGTCGGTCTCGTGACCACGGATGTGGGCCACGCCCGCGATCCTGCTCGGCGAGTCGGCCAGGGCGCACAGCGCAGCGACCACAGGGGTCAGCTCGCTGGAGTCGTGGAGGTCGACGTCGATCCCGGAGATCGCCCCGTCGGCCGTGACGGTCAGCCCCGAGCGGTCCAGCACGACGTCGGCCCCCATCATGTCGAGGATGTCGCGGATGAAGTCCCCACCCTGGGTCGTGTGCTGCGGCCAGCCCGGCACGTGAACGCGTCCGCCGGTGACCAGGGCGGCGCCGAGGAACTGTGCGGCGTTGGAGAGGTCGGGCTCGACCTGGACGTCGAGTGCGCGGATCTCACTCGGCTCCACGCGCCAGGTCCGTGGGTCGGCGTCCTCGACCACCACCCCGGCATCGCGGAGCGCCTCCACGGTCATCTCGATGTGGGGGAGGCTGGGCATCGTCGGCCCCTCGTGGTGGAGCGTGAGGCCCTGGCGAAACCTCGCCCCCGAGAGCAGCAGGCCCGAGACGAACTGAGAGCTCGCCGAGGCATCGAGGGTCACCGTCCCACCCGGCACCGCACCCGTGCCGCGGACGGTGAACGGCAGGGTGCCACGGCCCTCGTCCTCGACGGCGACCCCGAGCTGGCGAAGGGCATCCAGGACGGGAGCCATCGGGCGTCGGCGCGCCGGGGGGTCCCCGTCGAAGTGCACCGGCGCGGTGCTCAACGCAGCGATGGGCGGCACGAAGCGCATGACGTTGCCGGCCAGGCCGCAGTCGATGTCTCCCCCACGTGCGAGGTCGGCGGGCGTGACCAGCCAGTCGACCTCGTCCACGTCCTCGACGATCGCACCGAGGGTGCGCAGGGCGGCAGCCATCAGGAGGGTGTCGCGTGAGCGCAACGGTGCCCGCAGCCGTGAGGTGCCGCAGGCCAGGGCGCCGAGGACGAGGTAGCGGTTGGTGAGGGACTTGCTGCCCGGGAGCAGGATGTCCGCATCGACCGGACCGGATGCCGTGGGCGCCGCCCAGTCACCCGATGGCATGGTGCGCCCGGGCCGCCTTCAGTCGTGCCTCGCGGGCTGCGGTGTGGGCTGCATGCCGTGCCTCTCGACGGGTGGTCCTGGCCGCCCGCTGCACGCTGTCGCCGGCCATGTGGGCGCGGTAGGCCAGGCCGGGTCGTCCCTCGGTGTCGACCGCGGCGAGCAGGAGCCCACCGATGAGGCCGAGGTTCTTCAGGAACTGGGTGCGCTGTTGCGCACGGCGCGTGGGGTCCTCCTCGCGCCAGAACGGGTGGCCCGCGACGGTGGTGGGCACCAGGCTGACCGCGAGCACGCCCGAGGCCACCCTCGGGAACCAGCCCATCGCCAACATGGCGCCCGCAGCGACCATGGTCACCCCGTTGGCCCGTACGAGGAGCTCGGTGTCCTGAGGCAGGCCCAGCACCGGGGCCACCTTCTCGACGATCGGCCGCGCGGTCTCGGCCTTGCGGCCGGGGTGCCTGAACTGGTCGAGCCCCCCGGAGATGAAGATCGCTGCGAGCATCGGTCGGGCGAAGCGGCGCACCACGGTCATGAGTCCTCCACAGTCGGTTCCTGCTGGTCAGGAGATCCGTTCCTACCGTAGTTGCTCGGCGAGGTCGTGCGTAGCCTGAGCACCATGTGTGGTCGGTATGCCGCGACGGCGAACCTCGGGGAGCTCGTGCTGGAGTTCGACGTGGAGGAGGACCGCACCGCGGACCCCTCGCGCAGCATCCTGGTCAACCCGCAGCAGCCTCCGCCCGGGCGCCCCGACCACAACGTGGCGCCCACCAAGCAGGCCCCCGTGGTGCTGACCCGCACCCCTCGGGATGACCCGCTGGCCTCGCCGCGCCGCCAACTCCGGCTGCTCACCTGGGGGCTCGTCCCGAGCTGGTCGAAGGACCCCGGTGGTGGGGTGCGGATGATCAACGCCCGGGTCGAGACGGTGGCGGACAAACCGGCCTTCGCCCGCGCTCTGGCGGCGCGCAGGTGCGTGGTGCCCGCTCGCGGGTGGTACGAGTGGCAGGTCTCACCGACGGCGCTGGACGCCAGGGGAAAGCCGCGCAAGCAGCCCTTCTTCGCGAGCCGGGCCGATGGTGCGACGCTGGGCATGGCCGGCCTCTACGAGTTCTGGCGCGATGGTGCGGTCGCCGACCCCGAGGACCCGCTCGCCTGGCTCGCCACGTTCACGGTGCTCACCGGCCCTGCCGAGGCCGCTCTGGTCCGGATCCACGATCGGCAACCGGTGGTCCTCGAGCCGGGCCAGTGGGCGGACTGGTTGGACCCCGGGCGCGGCGCGGCCGACGCCGCGGACCTCCTGTCCCCGCAGCCTCCGGGTCGGTTCACGGCATACCCGGTCTCCACCCAGGTGAGCAGCAACAGGTCGAACGGCCCGCACCTGCTCGACCCCGCACCACGCGACACCTTGGTGGGTGTGCTCGACCCGCGGACGGGCGAGGTCATCGGGTGATGCCGTTCACCGACGACGCGCTGCTGGACACCCCGGAGGGACCGGCGCGAGTGCGCGTGTCGGGTGCGGGGAGCGTGGGGATGCTCGTGCTGGGTCACGGCGCCGGTGGAAGTCGCTGGACCGATGACGTCTGCGCGGTGCGCGACGCTGCGGTGGATGCCGGTTGGGTCGTGGTGCTGCTGGACCAGCCATGGCGGGTGGCAGGGCGACGGATCGCCACCAGGCCGCAGTCCCTGGACCTGGCCTGGCTCAGCGTGCTGGCCCACCTCGGGCGTCCGGCGGGGCCGCTGGTGGTCGGCGGACGCAGCGCCGGTGCCAGGGTCGCGTGTCGCACCGCCGCGCAGGTCGGGGCCGCGGCCGTCCTGGCAGTGTCCTTCCCGCTGCACCCACCAGGGCGCCCGGACCGCTCCCGTGCCGAGGAGCTGGTGGCTCCGTCGCGCTCAGGCATCCCCGTCCACGTCATCCAGGGGCGGGAGGA
>JBDTDY010000145.1:0-14090 GCA_039922835.1 Ornithinibacter sp. | reverse complement strand
CCGGTGAGCACCTCGACGGTGTGCGCGATGAGGCCCTTGACCGGCCGCTGCACGTCGACCACGGACAGGTGCGCCCCGTCGGCGGTGATGACCCCCGCGTCGGCGACCTGGCCACCGGACTCGGCGTAGAACGGCGTGCGGTCGAGCACCACCAGCCCACGCTGACCGGGCTCGATCTCCTCGACCGCCTCGCCGTCGAGCACCAGCCCGACGACGCGCGCCTCGCTGGTGAGCTCCTGGTAGGCACGGAAGTCGGTGGCGCCCAGGGCCCGCATCGACTTCCAGACCTCGGTGTGCTCGTGACCCGCCTTCTTCGACCTGGCGTCAGCCTTGGCCCGCTGGCGTTGTTCCTGCATCAGTCGGGTGAAGCCGTCGCGGTCCACCTCCAGGCCCTGCTCCGCGGCCATCTCGAGGGTGAGGTCGATGGGGAAGCCGTAGGTGTCGTGCAGCTGGAAGGCCTGCTCTCCCCCCAGCACGGCCCCGCCGGACTCCTTGGTGCGCGACACGGCCGTGTCCAGGATGGTCGTGCCCGCCGTGAGGGTGCGCCGGAAGGCCTCCTCCTCGGCATACGCGATCTGCGCGATGCGGTCGAAACCGCTGCCCAGCTCGGGGTAGGACTGCTGCATCCGCTCCAGCGAGACCGGCAGCAGGTGCGGCAGGGCCGGGTCCTCGAAACCGAGCAGCCGCATCGAGCGCACCGCGCGGCGCAGCATCCGCCGCAGCACGTAGCCGCGACCTTCGTTGCCGGGGGTCACCCCGTCGCCGATGAGCATGAGTGAGGAGCGCACGTGGTCGGCGACGACGCGCAGGCGCACGTCGTCGGGGTGGCTCGAGCCCGCCGAGTGCCCGGAGTGCTCTCCGTAGCGCTTGCCGGTCATCTCGGCCGCCTGCGCGAGCACCGGGTAGACCTCGTCGATCTCGTAGAGGTTGTCGACCCCCTGGAGGATGGAGGCCATCCGCTCCAGACCCATCCCGGTGTCGATGTTCTTGTGCGGCAAGGGCCCGGAGATGTCGAAGTCGACCTTGCTGCGCACCGCGGAGAGCTCCTCCTGCATGAAGACGAGGTTCCACACCTCCATGAAGCGATCCTCGTCGACGGCCGGACCCCCGTCCTCGCCGTAGTCGGGCCCCCGGTCGACGAAGATCTCCGAGCAGGGCCCACCGGGGCCGGGCACACCCATGTGCCAGTAGTTGTCGGCCTTCCCGCGACGCACGATCCGCTCGCTCGGTATGCCGGTGAGGGTGCTCCACAGCTCGGCGGCCTCGTCGTCGTCCTCGTAGACGGTGGCCCACAGCCGGTCGGCGTCGATGCCGTAGCCGCCGGCGGTCTGCGAGGTCGTCAGCAGGTCCCAGGCGAGCCGGATCGCCCCCTCCTTGAAGTAGTCGCCGAAGGAGAAGTTGCCGTTCATCTGGAAGAACGTGCCGTGCCGCGAGGTCTTGCCGACCTCCTCGATGTCCTGGGTGCGCACGCACTTCTGCACGCTCGTCGCGCGCTGCCACGTGGGCGTCTGCTGACCCGAGAAGTAGGGCTTGAAGGGCACCATCCCGGCATTGACGAACAGCAGGTTCGGGTCGTCGTGGATCAGCGGCGCCGAGGGCACCACCGTGTGACCGTTCTGCTCGAAGAAGGTCAGCCAGCGGCGCCGGATCTCAGCGGTTTCCATGTGGTGTCAGTCCTTGGGTGTTGCCGTGCACGGGCACGCGACATCGTATGCCGCGCCGCACGTCAGGTGGGCGGGTGGAAGTCGGGAGGGGGCAGGAGCCCCTACGGAGCTCGCTCGCCGGTGGGGTCCAGGAGCAGCGAGCGGGCTTCCTCAGGCGTCAGCGAGCGCCCGGGGTCGTCGGCCCCGAGGTGCGCCGCCGCCCGTCGGGTCGCCGGGTCCTTGTGCCACCCGGCCTCCACGTCGAGGTCGGGACGCAGCGGGTCGGGGGCATGGCGGGGAGCCCGGCCCGTGGCGTCGGCGACCACAGCCACCTCGACGGCCTCACGCAGCTCGGCCTCCCGCCTCGTGGACGCCTCGCGGACGGTGGCGACGAACCGGCGGGTGACCGGCATCCGCCACACGCCGTAGCCGAGACCCGCTGCGGCGGCGACGAGCAGCACGGCGGTGCGGGTTCTCACGCGCGATCTTCCTTGCGCAGCCCGGCGACCGCGACCCGCACGCCGTAGCTGAAGGCCGCGACCTTGATCATCGGTGAGCCCAGGGTCGCGGCGAAGACGGAGGTCAGGGCCGAGGCGTTGGTCGTCATCGTCGTCACCGAGCTGGTGATCGTGTCGACCCTGGTGAGCTGGTCGTTGGTGAGGCTCACGGTGTCGGTGAGGCCCTTCAGGGTGGGCTGCACGTTCTCCGTGGTCGTGCGCAGGCTCTCGCGCGTCTCGTCGAGGATGCTGCCCGCCTTGGCGACCAGGCCGGCCAGGCGCACCACGAGATAGGCAAAGGCCACTGCGGCCACCAGTGCGGCGATCCCGCCGAGCGTCACGGTCATGGCGGGGAGCCTATCTCGCGCGCGTGGCCCCGTCGCGCCCCTGCTCGACGGGTGACGCGCTCAACGACCCAGGCGCTCCCGCACCCACCGCCACCGCTCCTGCAGGCGCGCCTCGAAGCCGCGGTCGGTCGGCCGGTAGTAGTCGGTGGCGCCCTGCAGGTCGTCCGGGAGGTACTGCTGGCGCGCCACGGCATCGGGCTCGTCGTGGGCGTAGACGTAGCCCTTCCCGTGGCCCAGCTTGGCGGCCCCGGCATACCCACTGCCTCGCAGGTGGGGCGGAACCTGGCCCCCCTTACCGGCCCGGACGTCGGCGATGGCCTCGTTGATGCCGGTGTAGGCGGCGTTGGACTTCGGTGCCAGGGCGTTGTGGACCACCGCCTGCGCGAGGATGATCCGGGCCTCGGGCATGCCGATCTGCGCAACGGCGTGCATCGCGGCCACCGCTGTCTGCAGTGCAGTGGGGTCCCCCATGCCGACGTCCTCGGAGGCGGCGATGACGATGCGGCGGGCGATGAAGCGAGGGTCCTCGCCGGCCTCGAGCATCCGCGCGAGGTAGTGCAGTGCCGCGTCGACGTCGGAACCGCGCATCGACTTGATCAGCGCCGACGCGACGTCGTAGTGCTGGTCACCGGTGCGGTCGTAGCGCACCGCGGCGTGCGCGACGGCCTGCTCGCTCTGCTCGAGCGTGATCGTCAGCCTCTCGGGGCGGGTGGCGCCCGCGGCGAGCGCGTCCTCGGACACCCCCGCCGCTGCCTCGAGGAAGGTGAGTGCCCGGCGGGCGTCACCGCCGGCGAGACGCACGAGGTGGTCCCTGGCATCCTCGGCGAGGTCGTATGCCGCGGCGAGGCCGCGCTCGTCGGTCACCGCGCTGGTGAGCACGTCGGCGACCTCCTCGTCGGACAGGGGGGTGAGCGTGACGAGCATCGAGCGCGAGAGCAGCGGGGCGATCACCGCGAACGACGGGTTCTCGGTGGTGGCTGCGACGAGCACGACCTGGCGGTTCTCCACGCCCGGGAGCAGCGCGTCCTGCTGGGCCTTGGTGAAGCGGTGGATCTCGTCGAGGAAGAGCACCGTCTGGCGCCCGTACATGTCGCGCGAGCGGTTGGCCTGCTCCATCACGGCGCGCACGTCCTTGACGCCGGCCGTCACCGCGGAGAGCTCGACGAACTCGCGGTCGGCGGCGGTCGCCACCAGGTGGGCGAGCGTGGTCTTGCCCGTGCCCGGTGGCCCCCAGAGGATCGCCGACAGCGCACCGGCCGCTCCCCCGCTGCCCTCGATGAGCCGCCGGAGCGGACTGCCCGGGCGCAGGATGTCACCCTGGCCGCGCACCTCCTGCACCGAGCGCGGTCGCATGCGCACCGCCAGCGGGGGCAGCAGTGCGCCACCGACGTCGGGGCGGTCCCCCGCCGCGGCGCCGAAGAGGTCGCTCCCGTCCTGGCTCACCCGAGCGAGGCTACCCACCGCCGCAGACGCGACGCCGCACTCCCACCCCGCGGGAGTCGTGGGACGCTGTGCGCCATGACCTCGAGCGAGCCGGCAGCGCGCTCCCTGCTGAGCCGCTGGGGCGCGGTCATCGCCCGGCGGGCCACGGCCATCGTCGTGTTCTGGGTGGTCTTCGTCCTCGTCGGGTTCGGGACCGCGCTCGGCGCGTTCGGCAACCCCGGGTTGTTCGCACGCCTGGGCAGCGGGGAGATCGTCGTCGACGGCGAGAACCAGCAGGGCCGTGCGGTCCTCACGCAGGCCGGTGGCAGCGGCTTCAGCACCTACACGCTCATCGTCGACGGGGTGGATCTCGCGGACCCCTCCGTCGCAGCGGCCGCGACCCGGGCCGTCGCCGAGCTGGGCGCGATCGAGCACGTGCAGTCCGCGGTGAACCCGTTCGTCGTCCCCGGTGGACCGAGCAGTGACCGGAGCCGGCAGTTCCTCCTCGGCGGCGACCCGGCATCCGGCGGCTTCGCGACGGTCGTCACCTTCGACGAGACGAACACCGCGGACGAGGAGGCGGCCGCGACCGCCACGGTCGACGGCATCTTCGACACGCTCGTCCAGGAGAGTGGGGCGACGAGCTCGCAGCGTGGTGGGCTGCGGACCCTCGTCGACCGGATCATCGACCAGGTCAAGACCGACGGTCAGCGCGGGGAGGGCATCGCGCTGCCGGTCAGCTTCCTCGTCATGGTTGTCGTGTTCGGCGGGTTCCTCGCAGCCGGTTTCCCCGTCTTCGGGGCGATCGCCTCGATCGCCGGGGCGCTCGCGTCGCTGCTCGGCTTCTCCTACGTCCTGGACCTCGACGCGTCAGTGGTCAACGTCGTCACCGTGCTGGGGCTGGGGTTGTGCATCGACTACGGACTGCTCGTCGTCAGCCGGTTCCGCGAGGAGCTGCGAGGCCGTCTCGACGGAGCGTCCGCCTCCGCGCTCACGACCGACGACGTCGTGGCCGCGACCGAGACCACCGTGGACCGGGCCGGGCGCACGGTCATCTTCTCGGCGCTCACCGTGGCGATCTCGCTGGCGGGCCTGATGGTGCTGGACATCGACTTCATCCGTGCGGTGAGCGCGGCGGGGGTGTCGGTCGTGCTCATCGCCCTCGCCGTCGCCCTCTCTCTCATCCCGGCCCTCTGCTGCCTCGGCGCACGGCGTCTCCTCCGCCGGGGCACCGAGGTCTCCGGCGACGTCGGGGTGTTCTCTCACCTCGCCGAGCGGGTGCACCGCGCTCCGTGGCTCGTCATCCTCGCCGTGTCCGCCGTGCTCGTCGTCCTCGCCCTGCCCGCGCTGCGCCTGGAGCTGACCTCCTCCGGGCCGGAGCTGCTGCCCAAGGGTGCGCCGGAGCGCACGTTCTTCGAGGACTTCCGCGAGGGTTACCCGCTGCTCGCGGGCGCCGAGGTGCTCGTCGTGGCCAAGGCTCCCGTCGAGACGGTGGCGGCATGGGCGCAGACCGCCGCCGAGCGCCCGGGAGTGCGCTCCGTCGACCCGGTGCGCACCCTCCAGGGTGGCGTGGTCACCGTCGGCTTCCAGACCGACGACACCGGCACCGGGGACAGCTCCCGCGCCCTGGTCGACTCGCTGCGCGCCGACCGTCCCCCGTTCCAGTCCTGGGTGGTCGGCCAGGCCTCCGGCATCCTGGACTTCCGGGCGACGGTGGCAGACCGTGCCGGATGGGCGGTGGGCCTGGTGATCCTGGCCACGCTGGTGCTCCTCTTCCTGATGACGGGCTCCGTCGTCATCCCGGTGAAGGCGCTGGTGATGAACGTGCTCTCCCTCGGCGCGGCCCTCGGTATCGCGGTGTGGATCTTCGAGGACGGTCACCTCGAGACGTTGCTCCGCTTCAGCTCCACCGGCGCCATCGAGAACACCATCCCCCTGCTCGTGCTGGCCTTCGGTTTCGGACTCTCGATGGACTACGAGGTGTTCCTCCTCTCGCGCATCGTCGAGCTGCACGAGCAGGGCCACGACACCCGCACCTCGGTCACTCTCGGGCTGCAGCGCTCGGGGCGGATCATCACGTCGGCGGCGCTGCTCATGGTCATCGTCTTCGCCGGTTTCGCCACGGGTGACCTGCTCATCCTCAAGCAGATGGGGGTCGCCCTCGTCGTGGCGATCACCATCGACGCGACGTTGGTCCGGATGCTGCTCGTGCCGGCCACCATGTCGGTGCTGGGGTCGGCGAACTGGTGGGCACCGGGGCCGTTGCGTCGCCTGCACCGCCGGTGGGGCATCACCGAGTGAGTCTCGTCCGGCCCCGAGGTGGCGCGTGAGACGCGCGGGTCAGAGGCCCGCGAGCACCTGCGCGACGACGATCTTGGTGATCATCGCGACCGGGTAGACCAGCGCGTAGGCCACCCCGACCCGGGTGTCGTGCCCGGTGCGCTCGTTGACGTAGGCGAGGATCGCGGGTTGGGTCTGGGCGCCGCCGATCGCGCCGGCCGTCTCGAGCCACGGCATCCTGCGGAGCACGTGCACTCCGAGCACGAGCAGGAGGGCGCCGACACTCGTGAGCACCAGGCCGAGCACCGCCACCCGCCACCCGGCATCCGAGGCCAGCGCCTCGGTGATGGTGCCCCCCGCGCGCACGCCGGCGTAGGCGAGGAAGGTCACCATGCCCAGCGCTGAGAGCGACTGCGCCGCGCCGTGGGACATGGAGGTGATGACCGGCCCGAGCCGGCCGAGCCGGCCGAAGACCAGACCCACGACGAGGGTGCCCATGGCGGGGCCGATCGTCAGGCCGCCTCCGGGAGTGGGCAGGGTCACGAGCCCGAGCGCCAGACCGCCGGCCAGCCCGAGCGCCAGGCCCCCGACGTTGATGTCGGACATCCCTCGGTCGCTGTCGCCGAGGTAGGTGCCGACCTCGGCCATCCGGCCCGTCGGGCTGATGACCCGCAGGCGGTCGCCCATCGCGAGCACGAAGGTGTCGTGCGCGACGAGGTCGAGGTCGCCCCGGCGCACCCGGCTCACCGTCGCGCCGAACCGGGCCTCGAGCTCGAGCTCGGCGATCGTGCGCCCGACCAGCGGCTTGGAGGACAGCGTGACCCGCCGGAAGTCGAGGTCGCGCCGGTCGGCGACGATGTCGTGGGAGGACGTGTGCCCCAGGCGTCGCGCGACGTCGTCGAGCAGGCCGGGAGGCCCCACGATGGTGAGGAGGTCACCGCTGGTGATCGGCTCGCTGGGCGCCGGCACGATCATCGGTCCGGGCTCGTCCTCCCGCTTCAGCCGGGAGACGGCGATCTGGTGCCCGTGCTCGAGCCCGAGGGCGGCCACGGTGAGCGGCTCGTCCACCTCGACCCGCACGGTGACGTGCCGGATCTCCTCGCGGCGGGCGTCGGCGCCGGGCCGGCGCAGCGCCCAGGCCGAGGCCGCGAGCATGACGATCACGCCTGCCAGGTAGCTGATCGAGTAGCCGACCGTCGGCAGCGCAGGGTCCCCCGCCCGGGCGGATGCCGCGGCCAGCGCAGGTGTGTTGGTGAGGGCACCGGCATACGCCCCGGCGACCGTGCCCGGGGCGATGTCGAGCGCGCGGCCCAGCCCCACGGCGAGGAGGCCCACGAGGGAGAGTGCGCCCGCGACGACGAGCATGGTGGGCCACCCGTCGCGCAGCGAGGAGAAGAAGTGGGTGCCCGACACCACGCCCACCGTGTAGGTGAAGAGGATCAGCCCGAAGAGGCCGATGACCTCGGGGATCTCGAGCTCGACGGCATACGACGCCGCCCATGCCGACACGCCCAACGCAGCGAACAGCACCGCGGCGGGGCCGAGCCGCACCTCCTTGACCTTGACGTGGCCGAGCGCTGCGCCGAGCGCGAGCAGCACCGCGAGGAGGAGGAGTGGCTCGTCGGCGAGGAGGTGCAGGACGGGCCGCATGCTGCGATCGTCCCACGGCAGCGCCGTCGCGGTGTCACCGTCCACACGTGGTGGGCCCTCGCGGCGGGAGCCGTCAGTACCAGTGCGGGGAGCGCGACAAGAACGCCTGCCACGCCGCGCAGGGCGTGCCGTAGCGCGACTCGATGTAGCCCAGGCCCCACGCGATCTGGGTGCTCGGGTTGACGAGCCAGTCCGCGCCCGCACTGGCCATCTTGCTCCCGGGAAGGGACTGCGGGATGCCGTACGCGCCCGACGACGGGTTGCTGGCACTCCACCTCCACCCGCTCTCGGCGAACCACAGGCGATCCAGGCAGCCCCACTGCGAGGCGTCCAGGGAGGGGTCCAGCATCGCGCGCGCCACCGAGCGCGGGTCGAGCTGGGCGGCGGTGAGCTCGGCGCTCCCGCCACTGCTGACCAACGGCAACGTCCCGCGGCCCCCGCCGAAGGCGCCACCGGCTGCCTTGGCGGCGGACGCGAGCTCCTCCAGTCGCGCCTGCTCGGCCTCCAGCGTGCTCTTGCGCGCGGCGGCGAGCTCGACGAGCATCTCCTGCTGCTGGGTCTGGATCCGGCTCGCAGCCTCGCCGGCATCGACCGCCTCCTGCTGCACCGCGACGAGCTCCGCCTCGACCTTGGTCGTGGCCCCCGTCTGCTGCGCCTGCGCGGACTCCGCTGCGGAGCGGTCGGTCGCCGCGGCCGACGCGCTCAAGGTCGCGTCGACGAGATGGCCCTGGTGCACGGAGCCGATGGCCTCGAGGTCTGCGTGCAGGTCCATGAACTCCTGCAGGCCGTCAGCGCTGAGATAGATCGCCCACTGGTTCATCGGCCCCGCGCCCTGCATGTAGGCGGATGCTGCGTCATCACGCACCCGTCGGTCGGCCAGGTCGGCAGCCTTGGCCGTGAGGGTCGCCTGCGCCCGCGCAGCATCGGCCGTCGTGGTCACGCGCTCGAGGTCGGCGACGGCCGTCGCGTAGGCCGTGGACGCCTCCGACACCTGCGCCTGAACCGCGCTCAGGGCCGCCGACGCCTCGTCGTAGCGCGCCTGGAGTGCAGCGACCTTCTGCGCCGCAGCCGCCTCGGCCGCGCGGGCTGCATCGACGTCGGAAGGTGGCGTGCCGGTCGAGCGCACCGAGGGGGTGGGGGGCGTCGGCGCCGCAGCGGCCGGGAGCACTCCGATGAGCATCACCCCCACGACAGCGGGCACCAGCAGGGCGCGTCGACTGCGCCTGGTCGTGACCCAACTGCGCGCCTCACGGCGCCACGAACTCCTCACCGGACCTCCACCGACTTCCACCTCGACGCCCAAGGCTACGTCGCGCCGCCCCCATCGGCACCGGCAACGACGAATCACGTGCTGTCGCCGCGTGACGCACCCTGGCTGAGCACGTCATGCGACGCTGTCGCGCATGACGGAGGACGAGCGCACCCGGGTCCGGGTGCTCGACACGGCCGAGGAGCTTCTCCAGGCGAGTGGACACCACCGCGTCGTGACCCTCGACGTGGGGTCGGGGTTCGGTGCTCCGGCGTTTGCCGTCGGTCCTGCCGGGGGCGCCACCGTCGCCTTCCACCACCGGTCCGACCACGGCATCCCCGGGTCGGCGGTGCTGGGCACGGCATCCGGCCTCGCCGTGCTCCTGGCCGACGCGCGGGTGCGGGCCTGGGTGCTCGGTGGCGGCAACCGACACCTCAGCGTGCCGCGGGGGTCGGTGCACGTCGTCGAGGAGTGCCTCGACCTCGGCACCCGCGGTGGCGAGTGGGACTGGATGTGGACGACGAGCCTGCCCCCGACCGTGCCCGGTGAGTCGGTCGTCGGGGTGCTCGCCCCGACGTGCGCCGACGAGACAAAAGCCTTTCTGGCAGAGCACAGCCCGCGCACCCACGGCCAGCCGTTCGCGCGGCCGGGCCAGCACTGGGTCGCGGTGCGCGACGCGCGGTCGGGCGCCCTGGTCGCCACGGGCTGCAGCGAGCCGTGCGCGGCGGGCACCCCCACCCTGGCCGGTATCGCGGTCGATGGTGCACGGCGCGGCGAGGGCTGGGGCGCAGCCGTCACAGCCCACCTCACCCGCCGGGCCGTCACGGACCACGGCGCCTGTGCGCTCGGGATGTTCGCCGACAACGATGGCGCCCGACACCTCTACGAGCGGTTGGGTTTCACGACCGGGATGCAGTGGACCAGCCGCTGGTTCGAGTGAGTCGCCTACCGTGGGAGGGCACGACCCCACTCCTGAGAGGTGAGACATGCCCACCGTGACCAACGGACCCGTCGACATCCACTACGAGGACACCGGTGGCGACGGCCGCCCCGTGGTCCTCGTCCACGGTTGGCCGCTGAGCGGTGAGTCCTGGAGCGAGCAGGTCCCCGCGCTGGAGGAGGCCGGCTACCGGGTGATCCGCCACGACCGACGAGGCTTCGGGCGCTCCGACAAACCGGGGACGGAGTCCACCTATGACTACGACACCCTCACCGGCGACCTCGACGCGATGATGACCTCCCTCGACCTGCGCGACGCCACCCTCGTCGGCTTCTCGATGGGCGGCGGAGAGGTGGCCCGCTACGTCGGCAACCATGGCGAGGAGCGGCTTCGCAGCATCGCGTTCACCGCTGCGATCCCACCGTGCCTGCTCAAGGACGACGACCACCCGGACGGAGCTCTCGACGACGCGACGGTGAGCGGTATGCAGGACGGGTTGCGCGCCGATCCGCGAGGCTTCCTCGACGGGTTCACCAGGAACTTCTTCTCGGCGGGAGGCGAGATGCGGGTGACCGAGGAGCAGCAGCAGGCGGCCCTCGCCCTGGCGCTGCAGGCCGACGTGCACGCGGCGGCCGAGTGCATCCGGTCCTGGGTCGAGGACTTCACGGGAGACCTCGCGAAGGTCACCGTGCCCACCTTGGTCATCCACGGCGACTCCGACGGCATCGTGCCCCTGGAGGTCTCCGGTCGGCGCACCCACGAGAGGGTGGCCGGCAGCGAGCTGCACGTCATCGAGGGCGGGCCGCACGGCATCAACGTCTCGCACGCGGGCGAGTTCAACCGCGTGCTGCTGGACTTCCTCGCTCGCTGAGAGGGGCGCCCAGCCTCTCGCTCACCCCGTCGAGTGAACAGGACGCGCCGTCTGCGGGTGTCCGCAGGCGGCGCGTTCTGTTCCTTCGACGGGGTCAGGCGTCGGCGTTGGTCTTCGGCTCGGATGCCGGGGGGCGGCTGTCGATGCCGGCCTCCTTGCGCTGCTGCGCGGTGATCGGCGCAGGTGCGTCGGTGAGCGGGTCGTAGCCGCCACCGGACTTCGGGAACGCGATGACGTCGCGGATGCTGTCGAAGCCGCCGAGGAGCATGACGATACGGTCCCAGCCGAAGGCGATACCGCCGTGCGGCGGCGCGCCGAACGCGAAGGCGTCCAGGAGGAAGCCGAACTTCTCCTGGGCCTCCTCGGGAGCGAGCCCCATGACGGCGAACACCCGCTCCTGCACGTCGCGGCGGTGGATACGGATCGACCCACCACCGATCTCGTTGCCGTTGCAGACCATGTCGTAGGCGTGCGCGAGCGCCGGCCCCGGGTCGGTGTCGAAGGTGTCCATGAACTCGGCCTTCGGTGAGGTGAAGGCGTGGTGCACCGCCGTCCAGGCACCGCCGCCGACGGCCACGTCACCAGCCGCCACGGCATCCGCGGTCGGCTCGAAGAGCGGGGCGTCGACCACCCAGAGGAAGCTCCACGCCGACTCGTTGATGAGCCCGCCCCGGCGACCGATCTCCAGTCGCGCAGCGCCGAGCAGCGAGCGCGAGGCCTTGGCCGCACCCGCGGCGAAGAACACGCAGTCACCCGGCTCGGCGGCCACGTGCGCCGCCAGGCCCGAGAGCTCGGACTCGGAGAGGTTCTTGGCGACCGGGCCGGTGAGGCTGCCGTCCTCCTGAACCAGCACATAGGCGAGCCCGCGCGCACCGCGCTGCTTGGCACACTCCTGCCACGCGTCGAGCTGCTTGCGCGGCTGGCTCGCACCCCCGGGCATGACGACCGCCCCGACGTAGTCGGCCTGGAACACGCGGAAGGGGGTGGCGGAGAAGTAGTCGGTGCACTCCACGAGCTCGAGCCCGAAGCGCAGGTCGGGCTTGTCGCTGCCGAACCGGCGCATCGCGTCGGCGTAAGTCATCCGCTCGAAGGGAGCCTGGAGGTCGACCCCGATGAGTGCCCAGATCTCCTTGACGACGGCCTCGCCGAGCTCGAGCACGTCGTCCTGCTCGACGAAGCTCATCTCGATGTCGAGCTGGGTGAACTCCGGCTGGCGGTCGGCGCGGAAGTCCTCGTCGCGGTAGCAGCGAGCGATCTGGTAGTAGCGCTCCATGCCGGCGACCATGAGCAGCTGCTTGAAGAGCTGCGGGCTCTGCGGCAGGGCATACCAGGACCCCGGCGCCAGGCGGGCCGGCACCAGGAAGTCGCGGGCCCCCTCGGGGGTGGAGCGGGTCAGCGTCGGGGTCTCGATCTCGACGAAGTCGCGGTCACCGAGCACCCGGCGCGCCGCCGCGCTCACCTTCGAGCGGAGCCGGATCGCGTGACCGGCCGACTGGGTGCCCGGGCGACGCAGGTCGAGGTAGCGGTGCTTGAGCCGAGCCTCCTCCCCCACCGTGACGCGCTCGTCGAGCTGGAACGGCAGTGCGGCCGAGGCGTTGAGCACCTCGATCGATCCGGCGACGACCTCGACCTCGCCAGTGGGCAGGTCGGCGTTGACGTTGCGCCCCTCGCGAGCCGTCACCTCTCCGGTGACCAGCACGCAGAACTCGCTGCGCAGGTCGTGGGCCGCCCCGGTCAACACCTCGTCACGGGCCACCACCTGCACCACTCCGCTGCCGTCTCGCAGGTCGATGAAGGCCACGCCGCCGTGATCGCGCCGCTTCGCCACCCACCCGGTGAGGGTGACGGTCTGGCCGGTGTGGGCGGCACGCAGGGTGCCGGCCTCGTGGGTGCGGAGCACTGAGGAGTCCTTCGTCGATCGGTGGTGTCGTCTGCTGGCGCCGCGGACCGGTCGCCCAGCCCTCTCATCCTAGGGATGAGCCAGAGTCCGTACGAATCAGTCACGCTGCGTCCGGCAGGTGTGCGTCCCAGAAGTGAACCTGCCGGACGTCGCGGCTCAGGGGCGCGGCGCTGGGAGCAGGCAGAGCTCGTTGCCGGAAGGATCTACCAGGACACGCCAGGGCAGGTCGCCCCAGTCCGGGTGCAGCTCACGGCCACCGGCGCGCTCCACGACACCGATCACGGCATCGGGGTCATCACCGCGTTCGAGCCGGATGTCGAGGTGCACCCGGTTCTTCGCGGCACGCTTCGGCTGCGCCTCGTGGCACAGCTCGAGGAGCGGACCGCGGCCCGACGGGTGCCGCAGGGCGACCGGCATCCGGCTCTCGACCAGGTCCCACCCGGAGAGCTCGGCCCAGAGCGCGCCGTCGCGGTGCGGGTCGGCGCTGTCCAGGGGCAGGGCTGCAATCGGGCCCGAGGCCTGGTACTCAGCACGGCTCTCCATGACGCAGAAGGGGTTTCCCTCCGGATCTGCAAGCACCACCCAGGGCACGGCACCCTGACCGATGTCGAGGTGCCGCGCGCCCAGCGCGAGGGCACGCGCCACCACCTCCGCCTGCTGATCGCCCCCGTTGAGGTCGAGGTGCAGTCGTGGGTGCGCGGCCGCCACTTCTGGCACGCGGGGGAAGCAGAGGTCGAGCACGACGCCACCCGCGACGGTCAGGCGCGTCTCGAACAGGTCCGGCTCGTCCGTGAGGGTCTGCGTGCCCAGCAGCGACTGCCAGAACCGGCCCAGCCGGCCGGGGTCGTGCGCGTCGATGGCGACGTTCTCCAAGTACACCGCCCCGTCCTACCACGCCGATGTGGGCAGCGGACCGCGCCGGGGAGCGCGATCCCCCTGGTCACGCGCGTCCGTGACAGGCTGGGACTCACCAGTTCCCCGATCCGGAGTCACCATGACCCACCTCCTGCCGCGCCGAGTCGTGTTGCGCTCCGCAGCCGTCGCCGGGGGCTTCGCCCTCACGGCATCCGCATGCTCGACCGACGAGGACCCGTCCGCCGCCGAGGAACGGCCTGCCGCAGACGCACCTGACGACCACGCGGTGGTCGTGCGGGACGACGGCTCCGCCGTGACCCTCCCTGCCGAAGGCGACCCGACGGTGGCGGCATCGCGGGCGGTCCTGAGCCGCGCCACTGCGGTCGTCGTCTCGACGACGACCCCGACCGACCTCGATCCTGCTCTCGCGGTCGCG
>JBDTDY010000144.1:0-5627 GCA_039922835.1 Ornithinibacter sp. | reverse complement strand
ACGAAGGTCTTGGTGATCGACCCCATCCGATACTGCGTGTCGACGTCCGCGGCCTCGCCGCCGGCGCGACCGTCCAGGGTCCCCACCGCTCCGTGCCAGACGAGCTCGCCACCGCGCACCACACCTGCCACGACGCTGGGGAGTCGCCCGTCTCGCTGGGCCGTGGCGAGCAGGTGGTCCAGACGAGTGGTCGTGCGGTGGTCGAGGCTCATGGCTCCACACCCTAGGCGCGCGGGTGCGGCGGGTCGGTCGGCTGAGAGGATGGCGTCATGCCCGATCCCTACCGCGTCGAGGTGCCGCTGCGCTGGTCCGACATGGACGCCTACGGCCACGTGAACAACGTCCAGTACCTCCGGCTGCTGGAGGACGCCCGCGTCGTCGGCATCCGCGAGTGGTTCGAGGGCAGGCCGAGCATCCTCGACGAGGGAATCGTGGTGTCCTGGCACGCGATCGAATACCGGGCCCCGCTCACCCACCGCCCGGAGCCGGTGCAGGTCGACATGTGGGTCACCCGCATCCACGGCGCGGGCTTCGACGTCGGTTACGTCGTGCGCGACCCCGCCACCCTCGGGGACACCGTGTATGCCGTGGCCGAGACCGGGCTGGTGCTCTTCGACTTCGCGGCCTCCAGGCCACGGCGACTGGCTCCCGACGTGCGGGACGGCTTGCGCCAGCACGAGGGCGAACCGGTGCAGTTGCGGTGGGCCGGACGATGACCGACGTCATCAGGCTCACCGACACGGCTGCCTTCGCCGACCTGGGCCGGTATGCCGGTCGTGCCCGTGCGCTGGATGCCGAGGGCGCCATGCGCCTGCAGGGCACCGGCGACGTGCTGGCTGCGTGGGTGGGGGTGCTGGCGGGGAGCGGGATCCTCGGTGAGGGAACGGTGCTGGGCCTGCGCACCTTCGCGCTTGCGGAGCCCGCAGATGTCGACGTCGTCGTTCCACTCGGAGCCGTCACCGACCGGACAGCGCGCGCCGGAACCGATCTGAGCGTGCCACCCAACCGCGCCCTCGCGGTCTGGGCCGCGGTCACCCCGCCACGCGCAGGCTGGGAGCGGGTGGGTGAGCTCTCCGGCGACGACCTGGCTCGCGTGGGTCGAGACGGCATCGCCGAGGTCGCGGCCGCAGTGCAGGAGCGTGGTGCTGCGGCGGGGTTCCTCAAGGAGCAGGTCTGGGCACGACCGATGGCGGTCACGGGGCCGGACCCCGATCGTGCGGGGGAGGTCCGCGCCGGTGGTGCGCTCGCGGCATACGCGCTGGGCTTCCTCGGGCCGGGGGCCCCCGTCGCGGTGTTCCGGTGCAACCGGTGGACCCGACTCAGCGGGCCCGGGGGTCATGTCCTGATGCGCTGACCTGCCGGGACGGCGACCAGTGCGACCACCATGAGCCCCAGGAAGATCGCCCCGAACAGCCCGGCATCCTGACCCGGTTCGTGTCGGGCGGCGAACAGCGCCGTCGCGGCGGCGACCCCGAGCACGCTGCCGAGCACGTCGGAGAGCTGGAGCGCCGAGGACGCCTCACCGTGCTCGGCGACGGGGCTCAGCTCCAGGGCCAGGACTGTCGTGGTCGTGACGCCCAGCCCCATCGCCAGGCCGAGCAGCACCATGGCGAGGACCACCACGGCGAGGGGGAGCGCCCAGAGCGAGCTGGCCGCGAGGACTGCCAGGCCGGCACCGAGGACTGCACCACCGATCTCGACGAGTCGGTGCCGGGGAACGTGCAGCGTGGAGTGACCCTGGTACCACGCACCGGCGGCCCACCCGATCGATCCCGTCGCGAGCGCCGCCCCGGCCGTCTGCAGGCTGCTGTCGCGCTGACCGACGAGGTAGAGCGGGACGTAGGTGATGGCGCCGGCGAAGGCCGCCGACAGCACCGCTCGCGAGAGCATGACGCTCGGGACCCCCCGCACCATGAGCCACGTGCCGCGGGGGACCAGGAGCGGGGCGATGAGCACCACGCCGACGACGCCGGCGGCGGCGATCATCGTCTTGGCTGACCATGCGAGCTCCAGTTCGTGCGTGCCGTACTGCACGGCCCCCGCGGCTGCGGCGATCCCCACGCCCGCCCAGGCGGCGCGCACGTGGGCGCTGTGGTCGCGGGTGCTCACCGACTCGGTGAGGGCGGACGCGTCGACGCGGCGCGCCGCGTGGAGCAGCACGCCCATGGTCACGGCGACCGGGAGCAGCACCCCCCAGAAGACCCAGCGCCAGGAGAAGGACTCGGTGACCCAGGCCGACAACGGAGGGCCGAGCAGGGAGGGAAGGATCCACGCGGCGGAGACGTAGGTGAAGAGGCGGGGGCGGATCTCCTGTGGGTAGGCGCGCCCGGCGATGACGTAGAGCATGACGACGAGGAGGCCGCCGCCCAGGCCAGTGAGGGCGCGTCCGACGAGAAAGACCCCGAAGTCGCTGGCGAAGCCGCACGTGGCAGCGCCGGCCGCGAGGAGCGCCTGGCCGACGAAGGTGCCGACGAGCGGCCCGGACCGGTCTGCCCACACCCCCGCGAGCACGATGCCGAGGAGCTGGCCGGTGAGCATGACCGAGAACGCGAAGCCGTAGGACCGGACCGACCCGAGCTCGACGGCCACCGTGGGCATCGCCGTCGAGACGGCCATCGCCTCGAACGCGACGATCGTGACGAGAGCGAGCATCGCGAGGGTGACCTCGAGGTAGGCGCGCGACAGGGGCCCCGCGACCTCGGCCCTGCGCTTGTCATGCACCCGGTCCACGTTAGACGGGAGGTCGTTCCTGCGGTGCGGCAGACCTCGCCTTGTTCCCCACGTGGAACCAGGGGGGTGGGCGCCGGCGCGGGTCAGAGACTGAGCCCGCGCTCGCGGAACACCTCGAGCAGCACGTCGATGTGGTCGGTGACGATGCCGTCCGCCCCCAGGTCGAGCAGCCGGTGCATCTCCGCGGCATCCTCGACCGACCACGAGTGGAACCACACGTGCACGTGCTTGCCCTCGCGGTGGGCACGACGAACCAGGCCCGGCGTCACCAGCGTGACCTTGCGCCCAGCCACGAGGTGCTCGGCCGGGATCTGGAGCACCGGCGCCGGCGTGTGCACCAACCGGCTCACCAGGGACGGGGTGAACCGCAGGACCGCCGTGCCGACGGCGCCGGCGGCGGTCGCGACATCGGGCCCGAGCGCAGAGCGGGCGGCCCTGATCCGGCGCTCGCTGAAGGAGCCGATGCACACCCGGTGCTGCGCACCGTGGCGCACGACCTCGGCGACGGTCGGCGCCAGTGCCGCATCGGACTTGACGTCGATGTTGACCCGCACACCCGGAAACTCCTCGAGCACCTCGGCGAGCAGCGGGATCGGCTCGCGCCCCCCGATCCTCGCGCGGCTGACCTCCTCCCAGGACAGGTCCGAGATGGCCCCTGCGCCGTCGGAGACGCGGTCCAGCACGGTGTCGTGGAAGGCGACGAGCGCGCCGTCGCGTGTCACGTGGACGTCGGTCTCGAGATAGCGGTAGCCGAGGTCGACCGCACGGCGGAAGGCCGCGATCGTGTTCTCCAGCCCCACGTTCGGGCCGTATGCCGCGCCGCCGCGGTGTGCCAGGCCGACGGGTGTCGGGCTGTCGAGGTAGGTGAAGTCGCGGGCCCGCACTCAGGCCTCCGGAAGGGCGACCCACGCGGTCGTGTCGCTCGGCAGCTGCCCGTCCGCGGTGAGCGGGTCGGAGGTGACGAGGACCCGACCCTGGGGAAGGACCACGGAGTTCTCGCCCAGGTTCGTGACGACGAGCAGGGCGCGCCCACCGTCCCCGGCCCTGGTGCGGAAGGCGATGACCTCGGCGGAGGAGAGCGCGTCCCAGGTGAGGCTGCCGTGGCCGAAGCGGTGCTTGCGGCGGTAGGCGAGCAGCTCGCGGTAGAGCTCCAGGGTCGAGCCGGGCACCCCGACCTGCTGGTCGACGGCGAGGTCGGCGTACGCCTCGGGCTGTGGGAGCCACGGGGTGTCACCGGGTCCGAAGCCCTGGCTCGGTGCCCCCTTGACCCACGGCATCGGCACCCGGCAGCCGTCGCGGCCGACGACCTTTCCCTTGGTGTGGTGGAACGTGGGGTCCTGACGCACGTCGTCGGGCATGGTCGTGTGCTCGGGCAGGCCGAGCTCCTCGCCCTGGTAGACATAGGCTCCGCCCGGCAGCGCCAGCATCATCGTCGTGGCCGCCCTGGCGCGCCGCAGGCCGAGCACGGCATCCGGCTGCGGGTCCTGGGCGTTGATGCCGTTGGGGCGGGGCAGGCTCTGGTCGAGCCCCAGGCGCGAGGCGTGGCGGACGACGTCGTGGTTGGAGAGCACCCAGGTGGTCGGGGCGCCCACGTCGTCGTTGCTGCGCAGCGTCGCCTCGATGACCGTGCGGAGGGCTGTGGCGTCCCAGTGCGCGTCCAGGAAGTCGAAGTTGAAGGCCTGGTGCATCTCGTCGGGGCGCACGTAGAGGGCCAACCGCTCCGCGGGGCGCACCCACGCCTCGGCACACAGGATGCGGTCGGGAGCGCCGTACTCCTCGAGGACCTTGCGCCACCCGCGGTAGATCTCGTGCACGCCGTCCTGGTCCCACATCGGGGCATCTCCGGTGGCGCCGTGGTCGAGCACGGCGCCGTTGCCGTCCTCGGCGCCGCGGTCTGCAGCCTCCGGACCGTCGGTGTCGACCTCGTCGTAGAGGCCGACCGCACCGTGGAAGTCCGGCAGGCCCTCCTTCTTCACCAGGCCGTGGGCCACGTCGACCCGGAAGCCGTCGACCCCCCGGTCGCACCAGAACCGCAGGATGGCTTGGAACTCCTCGCGCACCTCCGGGTGCTCCCAGTTCAGGTCGGGCTGGGTGGTGTCGAAGATGTGGAGGTACCACTGACCGGGGGAGCCGTCGGCCTCGGCCACCCGGGTCCAGCCCTTGCCACCGAACACCGAGGGCCAGTTGTTGGGCGGCTCGTTGCCCCCCTCGCCCGTGCCGTCGCGGAACATGTAGCGCTCCCGCTCCGGGCTGCCGGGGCCAGCGGCCAACGCGGCCTTGAACCAGGCGTGCTCGTTGCTCGTGTGGTTGGGCACCAGGTCCACGACCACCTTGAGCCCGAGGTCGTGGGCAGTCGTGATGAGGGTGTCGGCGTCGGTGAGCGTGCCGAAGCGGGGGTCGATGGTGCGATAGTCGGCGACGTCGTAGCCGGCGTCGTTCATCGGCGAGACGTAGAACGGGCTCAGCCACACGGCATCCACCCCGAGGTCGCGCAGGTAGGGGAGGCGGGCGCAGATGCCGGGGAGGTCACCGATGCCGTCGCCATCGGCGTCGGCCCAGGAGCGCGGGTAGATCTGGTAGATCACCGCGTCGCGCCACCACGGGGCGTCGGGGGAGTCGGCCGGGTGCACGATCGTGCCGGCCTCGGTCAGGGGCGCTTCGCTCTGCTGGGTCACCAGCCCCATGCTTCCGTATGCCGTGGTGCGCGGAGAAATGCGCCGCTGGTCGTGATCAGTGGCTGGGCGAGGAGCCCGCTGCGGGAGGGGTGCCATCGCTGTTGACGAGGGAGTGCGCGGCGCGGAAGAAGTAGTCCCGCATCTGCTCGGCCTGCTCCGGTGGCAGGTCGACCCGCTCCATCGCGTCGTACATGTGCCTCAGCCAGCGGTCGCGCATGTCGA
>JBDTDY010000143.1:0-5243 GCA_039922835.1 Ornithinibacter sp. | reverse complement strand
CCCGGCGACCTGCTCGACTACGTCAACGCTCCGGTTGGTGGCGGGCAGGCACCGCCGAATCCGTTGCTGCCGTTGATCGCCGTGCCCACGACCACCGGTACCGGCGCCGAGAGCACCACCATCTGCGTGCTCGACGTACTGGAGCAGCACGTCAAGACCGGTATCAGCCACCCGCGGTTGCGACCGACGCTGGCCGTGGTCGACCCCCTGCTGACGTTGACCCAGCCCGCCGGGGTCACGGCCTGCGCCGGCATGGACGTGCTGTGCCACGCGCTCGAGAGCTACACGGCTCGGCCGTACACCTCCTACGAGCTCAAGGCGCCCGACCAGCGGGTGCCCTACTGCGGCGCCAACCCCGTGTCTGACCTGTGGGCCGAGAAGGCCTTGCGACTGTTGTCGGGGGCGTTCCGTGCGGCCGTGCACGAGGGCGACGGTGAGTCGCGTCACCAGATGGCTCTGGCGGCGACCTTCGCCGGCCTCGGGTTCGGCAACGCGGGCGTTCACGTACCTCACGCGAACGCGTACCCGATTGCCGGGCGGGCCAAGGGTTTTTACCCGGAGGGTTACCCCGCTGGTGTCGCGCTCGTTCCCCATGGCATGGCCGTTGTCCTCACCGCACCAGAGGCGTTTCGCTGGACCTTCGAGAGCAACCCGCATCGCCATCTCGCCGCCGCGGGCTTTCTCGACCCGACCGCGGTGATGGGCAGCGACCCTGCTGACCTGTTGCCGAACGTGCTCTGCGAGCTGATGCGCGACCTTGGCCTGCCCAACGGCACCGATGCGGTGGGGTTCGACCATGGCGACACCGACCTGCTCGTCGAAGGAGCTCTGAAGCAGCAGCGACTGTTGGCCACCAGTCCCAGGCCGGTCGAGGGCGACGACCTCGCCGGGATCTTCGAGCGATCGCTGCGACTCTGGGACCACTGACAGAGCTGGCACTACGAGAGCGTGAGGAACAGCTTCTCCATGGTGGCCTGATCTTCGGCCGTGATGCCATCGGGGGAGCTGTGGCACTGGCGCAGTCCGGTCGAGACGATGGCGAACCCGGCTCGATCGAGTGCCCGGCTCACCGCGGCCAGCTGGGTGACGACGTCTTTGCAGTCGCGTCCTTCCTCGATCAGCCGGATGACTCCGCCGATCTGGCCCTGAGCGCGCTTGAGCCGGTTGATGACGGGCGTCATGTCGTCGGGGTTGAGGGTGACCATGGCGATGTCCTTGTAGTTGTGGGCGATGAAGTGGGTGCTGACGGGAATTAAGCTCCGGCGGAAGTCTGGTTGAGGTTGTGCCGGGCATCAGTCAACCGGGTGCGGGCGTCGGGCAGGGCAGGCTTTCCGGTGAGGCTGAGAACGATGTCGGGGTCCATGGGCGCGACTCGGGGGTGGTGCACGTCGATGGCGCGCACCCTCATGGTTGCAGGGCAGCAGCAAGCTCGATCGAGGGGTACCAGCAGGATCTGGCGTGCCAACGGTGGGGTGGCAGGCGCCGAGGATCACCTGTCTGCGACGTCGACGTTGGCCTTGAGGCTCGACCTGAAGACGAACTCGGTGTTGCCTCCTAAAGCCTGACCTGCCGGTGTGGTCGGGGCCAGCTTGAGAACCTGGTCGATTGGGCCGGTCGATCTCCGTGGTCAGTGCGTATCCCTGGTGACTCCTTAACGGTTTGAAGTTGGATGTCCGGGTCGGGCGGGCGCTGGCTATGGTGTCAACCTCTTGACGGTTGAGCCGGAGTTCGGGTCAGTCTGGGGAGCGGTCTGCGCAGTCTGCGGCAAGGAGTTGACCGATGTGTCGGTCGCGGGACGCGGGCGGCGGCGTCGTGAGTTGACCTCAACTATACCCCCCATGGTATCAATGGGTATGGGCAACGTTCTGTTGTTCTTCACCACCACCGGAAGCGAATGTCGATGCCGACCATTCTCACGATCGAGACGCCCACCCTGGGTGACCGCAGCTACCTCGCCCACGACGGGCAGGTCGCCTTCGTGATTGACCCGCAACGCGACATCGACCGCGTTCTCGAGCTCGCGGCATCCGAGCAGGTACGCATCACGCACGTCTTCGAGACCCACCTCCACAACGACTACCTCACCGGCGGACTGGCGCTGGCCAAGGCCACCGGAGCGGCCTACTACGTCAACGCCGATGACGAGGTGCGCTTCGAGCGCACTCCCATTCGCGACGGCGACGTCGTCGAGGTCTCACCCAGCCTGCGGGTTCGGGCCATCGCCACGCCCGGCCACACCTACACGCACCTGTCGTACGCCCTGGAGGCAGACGGTGACTCCGGGGGCGTCTTCACTGGCGGGTCGTTGCTCTTCGGTGCCACGGGCCGGCCCGACCTGCTCGGAGACGACCACACCCACGACCTCGTGCGGCACCAGTACGCCTCTGCTCGTCGACTGGCCCGTGAGCTGCCCGACGACGCGCAGGTGCTGCCCACGCACGGCTTCGGCAGCTTCTGCTCGGCGGGGTCGAGCGGCGAGAGCGATGCGTCGACGATCGGCGGCGAGAAGCGCGACAACCCGGCGTTGACCCAGAGTGAGGAGGACTGGGTGTCCGACGTGCTGGCCGGCCTCGATGCCTACCCCGCCTACTACGCCCACATGGGGCCGGGTAACGCCGAGGGGCCGACTGCGCCCGACCTCACGCCGCCGTCGATGGCCGACCGGGACACCATCCGCAGGCGGCTCGAGGCGGGGGAGTGGCTGGTCGACCTGCGCAACCGCACCGCCTACGCCGCTGGTCACGTCGTCGGCAGTCTCAACTTCGGCGTGGACGGCCAGTTCGCCACCTACCTGGGCTGGCTCATTCCTTGGGGCACGCCGCTGACGCTGCTCGGCGAGACACGCGAGCAGATCGCCGAGGCGCAGCGCGAGCTGGTGCGCATCGGCATCGACCAGCTGCAGGGGGCGGCGCACGGCGAGCCCCACCAGTGGACGGACGAGCCGTTGGGCACCTTTCCCCGGGCCGTCTTCGCTGACCTCGCCCAGGTGCGACACCACCGCCCGGTGACCGTCGTCGACGTCCGTCGAGCGAGTGAGTTCGCCGAGAACCACATCGAGGGCGCCGTCAACATTCCGATCCACGAGGTGCTCGGCCGGCTCGAGGAGGTTCCACCGGGCGAGCTGTGGGTGCACTGCGGGAGCGGGTACCGTGCCTCGATCGCCGCCTCTGTGCTGGCCGCCCACGGTCATCAGGTGGTCGCCGTCGACGACGACTTCGAGCAGAGCGCAGCCGCCAGGGGGCTCCCGCTGGTCACCGCCGCCTGACCCCGCTCCCTCTCGCGCCGAACACCTCGGCGTGTCCACCCTCGTCGAACCATTGACTCGAAGGAGAACGCCACCGTGTGCCGTGCCGTGACCTGCAAGACCTGTGGCAAGACGACGTGGGCCGGCTGCGGCCAACACGTAGACCAGGTGATGCGGGGGGTCCCGTCGAGCCAGCGCTGCCCGGGCCACGCGGCCGACCCGGCGGCATCCGGCGGATCGCTGCTGAGTCGCCTCTTCCGCCAACGCTGACCGGTGCTGCTACTGGCGCTGCCGCTCGGCGTCGTCATCGGGCTCAGCCTGGGGGCCCTCGGGGGCGGCGGGTCGGTGCTGACCGTTCCGGCCCTGGTCTACCTGCTGGGGCAAGACCCCCGGGGGGCGATCACGAGCTCGCTGCTGATCGTCGGGGTCACCTCACTGATCGGTCTCATTCCGCACGCACGCGCCGGGCGAGTGCGCTTCGGCCAGGGCCTCGTCTTCGGACTGCTCGGCACGATCGGGTCGTTCGCGGGCAGCCGTTTGTCGGTCAAGGTCTCGCCCTCCGGACTCCTGGCCACATTCGCGATCCTCATGCTCATGGTCGCCGTGCTGATGCTGCGCTCGACCCCCCGTGCCAGCGACGACACGAGCGACGAGGACCCAGACGGAACCGAGTCCGGATTTGTGGTCGACCAAGGCCGCGTCACGCCATCAAGATCGCGGGCCCTTTTCCACAACCGTCGCCGGCTGGTAACGCTGGTTGCCACCGCGACCGCCGTGGGGTTGCTCACCGGGTTCTTCGGCGTCGGGGGGGGATTCGCGCTCGTGCCCGCCCTCGTGCTCGTCCTCGACTTCCCGATGGCCGTCGCCGTCGGCACCTCGCTCCTCGTAATCGCGGTCAACAGCGCCACCGCGCTGGCCGCCCGGGCCCACCAGGCCACCGAGCTCGACTGGAGCCTCATCGCCACCTTCACCGCCGCCGCCGTGGTCGGCAGCCTGCTCGGCAGCCGAGCCGTCGCTCGGGTTCCGCCGGCGCGCCTTAAGCAGACGTTCGCGATACTGCTCGTGGTCGTCGCCGTATACACCGGAGCCCAGAGCATCACCACCCTGATCAAACACTGATCGATGAGCTGGGTGGACCAATGAACCGGGCGCTGACGGTGCTTCCGGCTGGCCTCGTGTGTCAATGCTGGGGACGTCTGGATTCCGCAGAGCCGCGGCTAGAGTGCGGCTGCGCGTCCTTCACCAATGGCTCCCACGCCTCGTAACAACTCCCTCGACTTGATTGCGGCTGGTACGGGATGAGTCCAGCGCTCTGCGCTGTCAGGGAATCTTGATGGCCATAGCGCGATTCAGTAGCCACGCCGCCTTGTTCAGGGGGTGTGTTCGAGGGCCGCAAATGCTGCGCTCAGGCGTTGTTTGGCGTCTTGGGCGATCTTTCCCAGTGCTGCACTGTCGGCGAGGCCCATCATCGCGTCGGGATCGAAGGCCTCGACCAGCGTCGTGTTCTGGTCGATCGCTCGTACGACCACGTTGCAAGGAAGGACAGCCGCGATCGACGGTTCCGTCTGGATCGCCTCGTAGGCCAGCGCGGGCCGGCAGGCCCCGAGGATGACCTGGGGGTTGACGTCAACGTCGAGCTTGTCTTTCAGTGACGCCTTGAGGTCGATCTCGGTCAGAACCCCGAAGCCTTGGTTCTCGAGTGCCTCGCGGACCGCGGCGACGGCTTCGGTGAAGGGTTGGTTGATCGTGGTGGTGATGGTGTAGCTGCTCATCGTGTCTTCCTTGTCTGTTTCGCTCGTGCAACCTCGGTGCGCTTGGATCGTGCAGCGCGTTTGGCGGGCCGCATCGTCCACCAGCCCAGCCAGGCAATGAGCAGGACGAGCGCGAACGCGACGATCCAAGCGGTGTAGCTCGCGATTCCGGGACCGACGCCCCACCGCCCTGCATAACTGGCCAGGTGACTGTGCTGTTCGAACATGCCGATCTTGAACTCCTCTGT
>JBDTDY010000142.1:0-3656 GCA_039922835.1 Ornithinibacter sp. | reverse complement strand
CTCCGCAAGGGCCACGGCGTAGGTGCTCACCTCGGACAGATCCCGGTTGCCGATCGCGCTGACCACCAGGTCGAACAGACCCTCGAGCCGGTCGCGGGTGAATGCCTCCCCGGCGGCCTCGTAGTGGTGGACGTGAGATCTCTCGAGAACGGTGTAGCTCTCGTCAAGGATGCTCGACCGTGATTTCAGGAGCAGGGCTGCGAAGTCCATCCGGACACACCCACCTTTCAGGTGATCCCATGCTCCCACGCGCAGCCGGCCAACGGGACCACCACCCCGATCACCGCCCGGCTCACCACCCGGCTGCCCCGCGGTGGCCCGACCGGCGCGCCCTCGCTCAGACGGTGGGGTGCAGACGGCGGGCCGCCTCGGCGATCGAGCCCGACAGGGACGGGTAGACGGTGAACGTCGAGGCGACCTGGTCGACGTTGAGCCGGTGCTGCACGGCCAGGGTCACCGGGAAGATCAGCTCCGAAGCCCGCGGGGCCACCACCACGCCGCCGATCACCGCGCCAGATCCCTTCTGCGCAAAGAGTTTCACGAAGCCGTCGGTGATGCCGAGCATCTTGGCGCGGGCGTTGCGCGCGAGTGGGAGCGTGAGCACCTCCGCATCGACCCGTTCCTCGTCGACGTCCTTCTGGGACACCCCGACGGTGGCGATCTCGGGGTCGGTGAAGACGTTCGCGGACACCACGCCCAGGTTGAGCGGGGCGACAGCGTCACCCAGGGCGTGCGACATCGCGATCCGGCCCTGCATCGCCGCCACTGACGCGAGGGGCAGCACCCCGGTGCAGTCGCCCGCGGCATACACCCCGCGCACCGAGGTGCGCGAGACCTTGTCGACCTCGATGTGGCCCGACGGCATCAGGTCGACACCGACCTCCTCCAGCCCGAGCCCCCGGGTCTGGGGCACCGAGCCGACGGCCAGCAGCGCGTGCGACCCGATGACCTCGCGGCCGTCCTCCAGGCGCACGAGCACACCGTGGTCGGTGCGCTCGACCGAGGCCATCCGCGAGCGGCCGAGCACCTCCATGCCCCGCTTGGTGAAGACGTCCTCGATGACCTGGGCCGCGTCGGGGTCCTCGCCCGGGAGCACCCGGTCGCGGGAGGACACCAGCACCACCTCGGACCCCAGGCCGAGGTATGCCTGGGCCAGCTCGGCTCCGGTGACACCGGACCCGACCACGACGAGGCGCTCGGGCAGGGCGTCGAGGTCGTAGATCTGCTGCCAGGTGAGGATGCGCTCGCCGTCGGGACGCGCCGTGTCCATCACCCGGGGGGTCGCTCCGGTGGCCACCAGCACCACGTCGGCCTCGAGCTCCTCGACCCCCTCCGAGGTCTCCGCGCGCACCCGCGTTGGCGAGACCAGCGAGCCGGTCCCAGCGAGCACCCGCACCCCCACCTCGGTGAGGCGGGTGCAGATGTCGTCGCTCTGGGCGGCAGCCAGGCCCAGGACCCGGGAGTTGACCTCACGCAGGTCGGCCACGGCATCCATGACCGCATCACCCTCGGAGTCCTCGAGGTGCACGCCGAGCCGGGCGGCCGTGCCGAACTCGCTCATGTAGTCGGCGGTCGCGATGAGGGTCTTGCTCGGCACGCAGTCGGTGAGCACCGCGGCTCCGCCGAGCCCGTCGCGCTCGATGATGCTCACCTCGGCTCCGAGGTGCGCTGCGACGAGGGCGGCTTCGTAGCCACCGGGGCCTCCACCGAGGATGACGACTCTGCTCGACCGTGCGCTCACGGGCCCCATCCAACCATTGCGGGCCATGGGGTCACGTTTGCGTTGCGTCTCGCTGAACTCTCGGGGGTCGTGTTCCAAAGCACGCCGGGCATCCCTAGAGTGCGGGCAGGCCTCCACCACGAGGCCGCGGCACCCGCCGCCCCTGACCCGGAGGTCCACGATGACCCACACGTTCACCCGTCGCGTCGGCGCGCTGGCCTTCCTCGGCCTCGCCGCTGCGACCGTCGTCGGCTGTTCGCCGCCCAGCAACGACACCCCCGCCTCGACCGCGACCGGCTCCGCTGCTGCCGCCGACCCCAAGACCGCGACCTCGGCGGAAGCCTTCGGTGGCATGGACGCCCTGGTGAAGGCCGCCAACGCCGAGGGTGCCCTCAACGTCATCGCGCTCCCGCCGGACTGGGCCAACTACGGCGAGATGCTCAAGGCCTTCCAGGCGAAGTATCCCGACATCAAGATCACGAGCGACCAGCCCGACGGCAGCAGCGCGGACGAGATCTCGACCGCCAAGCGCCTCAAGGGCCAGAGCGGGGCCCCGGACGTCTTCGACCTCGGCACCGCGGTCGCCCTGGCCAACACCGACATGTACGCCCCCTACAAGGTCGCCACCTGGGACACCATCCCCGACAACCTCAAGGAGCCGGAGGGCAAGTGGACCAACGACTACGGCGGCTACATGAGCATCGGCTACGACTCGGCGAAGGTGCCCGCCCCGACGAGCGTCGCGGACCTGCAGAAGGCCGAGTACAAGGGCAAGGTGGCCCTGAACGGCAACCCGACCGAGGCCGGCGCGGCATTCGCGGGGGTGCAGATGGTCTCCCTCGCCGAGGGCGGCACCGTCGGTGACCTCAGCAAGGGTGTCGACTTCTTCAAGGCGCTCAAGGGCGCCGGCAACTTCCTCCCCGTCGACCCCACCCCGGCGACGGTGCAGTCCGGCCAGACCCCCGTGGTCATCGACTGGGACTACCTCAACGCCTCGCTGACCAAGGACGTCCCGACCTGGACGGTCTTCGTCCCCAAGGATGCCGTGGTGGCGGGCTTCTACCACCAGGCCATCAGCGCTGACGCGCCCCACCCGGCAGCAGCGCGGCTGTGGGAGGAGTTCCTCTACTCCGACGAGGGCCAGAACATCTGGCTCGGTGGCGGCGCCCGCCCGGTGCGGTTCGACGCGATGACCACGGCGGGCACCATCGACGCCGCCGCGGCCGCCAAGCTCCCGAAGGTCGAGGGCACCCCCGTCGTGCCGACCACGGCCGACTCCGACAGCGGCAAGGCATTCCTCGCCAAGAACTGGGCCAACGCGGTTGGCTGACAACGCCATCACCACGAGGGCACCACGGCGGCGCAGGCCGTCGGGTGCCCTCTTGGGCGTGGTGCCCTTCTTCGCCTACACGACGGTCTTCCTGCTCATCCCGACGGTGGTCGTGGTGGTCGGGGCGTTCGTCGACGGTGACAACCAGCCGACGATGGGCAACATCGAGGCGCTGACCAACGCCTCGGTGGTGCGCGGTCTGCGCCAGTCCGTGGTCCTCGCCGCGGTGACCTCGCTCGGCGGGGCGGTCCTCGGCGGGTTGCTCGCGTATGCCGTGAGCACGGCCAAGACCGGTGGCGTCGCCAAGCGCTTCACCACCTCGCTCAGCGGCGTGCTGGCCCAGTTCGGCGGTGTCGCACTGGCGTTCGCGTTCCTCGCATCCTTCGGTGCCACCGGGCTGCTCACGACGTGGCTCACCTGGATCGGTGTCGACACCGGCGCAGGGCTGTGGCTGTATGAGTGGAACAAGGGCCTGATGCTGGTCTACCTCTACTTCCAGATCCCGCTCATGGTCATCGTCTTCCTTCCCGCCGTGGAAGGGCTCCGCCCGCAGTGGCGCGAGGCCACCGAGACCCTCGGGGGCAGCACCTGGACCTACTGGCGCCG
>JBDTDY010000141.1:0-6836 GCA_039922835.1 Ornithinibacter sp. | reverse complement strand
CAGGGCAGTGGCCGTCGCGACGGTCTGGGAGGCCGCCATCTGGGCTGCCCCCTCTTGCTGCACCTGCTTCTGGCTGGCATCTGGTGGGTAGACCTGCTCGACCGGGACGACCACCTCGGAGTCGCGCAGCCCGGCTCGCGCCAGGTCGTAGACGGTGATGTTGCGACGCCCCGGACCGCCCTCGACGAGCACGGTCGTGTAGTCGAGGTTGCCCCCGGTGGGGTAGGTGGGGGCGCCCTTCACCGACAGGATCGGGCTGCCGTCCTCCTCGCCGAGGATGTTCGTCGCCGGCCCCGGGAGCAGCACGACGTAAGGCAGTCCGACGAAGCTGAGCGCAGCCGCGATGGCGATGATGACGAATGTTCCCACCAGCAGCGCCGCAGAGAGCCTGCCCGGGCGCCGGGGGTCCACGGGCCCCGTGGCATCGGATGCCGTGGGGTCGTGGGAGAGGGTGCTCACGGGAGGCCGACCCACTCCGCCGACCCGTCATCGAAGTGCTGGTGCTTCCAGATCGGGGTCGTCGACTTCAGGGTGTCGATGAGGTCGCGGCAGGCGTCGATGGCCTGCCCGCGGTGGGGTGCCGATGCCGCGACGACCACGGCGAGGTCGCCGATGGTCAGGGCCCCGGTCCGGTGAACGGCGGCGACGCGCACGGCGTCGCTGCGTTGGGCCACGGTGGCGCAGGTCTCACGGAGCACCTCGACGGCGCTCGGATGGGCCGAGTAGTCCAGGGCCGACACGTCCTGGCCCTTGTCGTGATCGCGCACCACCCCGACGAAGAGGGCGATGCCGCCGCAGGTCGGATGCCGCACGGCGGCGAGCACCTCATCGACCGACAACGGCTGGTCCCTCAGGTCGGCGAGCGCGACCGGGTCGTGGTCCTGCGGCAAGAAGGCTCCTCGGGGCGGCTCCGCGGAACTTCCGGGCCCGCGTCGTGGTTGGCTGTATCGAGACGACATCCTCTCACCAGCCGCGAGGAGACCCAGTGAGTGACGCCCAGGACGACGAGACCCCAGACCTGCCACCCGAGATCGAGCAGCTGCTGCGCGGCCTCACCGGTGGCCAGCTCGACCCCGAGGTGGCCTCGATGATGCAGGGGATGGGCCTGGACAAGGTCGACCCCCAGATGCTGGCCATGGTGATGGGGCAGGTGCAGGCGATGTTCTCCGCCCCCGACACCGGCACCGCCGTGAACGCCGAGATCGCCACCGACACCGCGCGCAAGACGGTCTCGGCCGCAGGTGACCCGAGCACCAGCGACGCCGAGGTCCGAGCCGCGGCCGAGGCCGTCCAGGTGGCCGGGCTGTGGCTCGACACCGTCACCGACCTCAGCGCACCGAACCTCCACGGCACCGCGTGGAGCCGCTCGGAGTGGGTGGAAGCCACCATGCCGCTCTGGACCGGGCTCGTGGAGCCCGTGGCGGCCGGGGTGAGCGACGCGGTGGGCCAGGCGATGACGAGCCAGCTCGACGGCATCGGCGAGTCAGGATTACCGGAGGGGATGCTCGAGCAGGCGGGACCGATGCTCCGGCGGATGCACGGGTCGATGTTCTCGATGCAGCTCGGACAGGGCGTGGGCACCCTCGCCGGTGAGGTGCTCACAGGGTGCGAGGTGTCGCTGCCGTTGGTGCCCGCCCCGAGCGTCGTGCTGATGCCGTCTGCCCTGCGCACGTTCGCCGAGGGGCTGGAGGTCGACGAACCGCAGGCGCGTCTCTACCTCGCGGTGCGTGAGGTCGCCAGGGTGCGGCTCTTCACCGCCGTCCCGTGGCTGGCCCCGGCGCTCCTCGCAGCGGTGCGCGACTACGCCTCGGACATCACCATCGACACCAGCGCCATCGAGGAGGCCGTCAGCTCGATCGACCCATCCGACCCTGAGGCCATCCAGCAGGCCCTCCAGGGAAGGCTCTTCGCGCCCGCACACTCCCCCGCCCAACAGGCCGCACTGCTCCGGCTGGAGACCCTCCTCGCTCTCGTCGAGGGGTGGGTCGACGTCGTGACCGAGCGTGCCACCACCGCACACCTCCCCCAGGCCGATGCGCTGGGAGAGGCCGTGCGCCGGCGCCGCGCCACCGGCGGCCCGGCCGAGAAGGCGTTCGGCGCGCTCGTCGGGCTGGAGCTGCGGCCGCGGCGCCTGCGTGACGCAGCCAACCTCTTCCGCGCACTGGAGAGTGAGTCCGACGCCGCTGGTCGTGACGGCGCGTGGCGGCATCCCGACATCGCTCCCTCGGCCGCGGACCTGGATGACCCGTTGGGCTACGTCCAGCGGACCACCTCACCCGCAGAGGACCCGATGGACGAGGAGTTGGACGCTCTGCTGCGCGGTGAGCAGCCCGGGTGAACAGCAGTCGCTCGAATGAGCACGAGCGATCACCGCACGTCGCAGACCCGGAGGTCGTGGCGGCCTTCGCCGCGCTCCACACGGACGTCACCCACGTCCTTCGTCGGTGGATCGCACCCGACGCACGGCAGGAGGCACGGCGCACGGCATACCTGGCCCATCTGGACGAGCATCCCGATGCGGTTGCCAAGGCCGGCCCCGGGGCGCACCTCACCGCGTCGTGCCTGGTCCTGGACGCCTCGGGTGAGCACGTCCTGCTGACGCACCACAAGCGCGCCGGGCAGTGGTTCCAGTTCGGGGGGCACCTCGAGCCCGGTGACCGCTCCGTGCTGGGCTCCGCGACCCGTGAGGCTCGGGAGGAGTCCGGGCTGGACCACCTCTCACCGACACCCACGCCGGTCCAGCTCGACCGGCACGTTCTCGTGGGTGACTTCGGGGCCTGCCGCGAGCACCTGGACATCCGGTATGCCGCACTGGCACCCGAGCGCAGCACACCCAGGGTGAGCGCGGAGTCCCATGACGTGCGCTGGTGGCCGGTCGCCGCGCTTCCCGGCGGCACTGCCGGCGAGCTGCACCCCTTGGTCTCAGCGTCCCGCCGGGCCCTCGGACTCTGCCCCGACTGACGACGCGGGAGCCTGCCCCTCCTCGTCCGCCGCCGGGGGCCTGCCCTCGGCGTGGGCGACGCCGTCCAGGAAGCCCCTGGCGCGGTCCAGGTGGGGGTAGGACGCCAGCAGCCGCCAGAAGGCGGGCCCGTGACCCGCGACGAGCAGGTGGGCGAGCTCGTGGAGGAGCACGTAGTCCAGGACGTGGTCGGGGACCTCACGAAGCCGGTCCGAGACGCGGATCGTGCCCTCGGCGGGCGTGCAGGACCCCCATCGCTTCGTCATCGTCGACACCCACCGCACACTCCGGGGTCGCGCGTGCCCCCCCAGGTAGCTGCCCGAGAGCCGGGTCGCCCGCGCCGCGAGCCCGGTGTCGTCGATGTCGCGTCGTCGTTCGCAGGCATCGAGGCGGACGAGCATCTGCGCCACCCAGTCGGCCTCCTCCACCGCGCTGAACGACGCCGGGATGAGCACGACGGTCCGGTGCCCGTCCCGGTATGCGCTCACGGTCCGCCGACGCCGCCTGCTGCGGCGGACCTCGATGTCCGGCGTGCTCACCCCGCCAGCCTAGGCGGAGTCGGCGCGCAAGGGGCGGATGGTGGCGGTGTGGCGGGAGGGACGAGGGAGGTGTCTGCGCGGTGCGCGTCTGGGCCGCGCGCACGGTGCGTGCGTGGCAATCTTGGAGATGTCCAGGCCGCGCTCGCGGCGATCCCGACCGGCGCGGCCCGTCCGCCGCCGACCACAAGGAGAAACCTTCATGGCTGACGAGACCTACAAGGGCGAGTTCTACTGCGTGAAGTGCAAGGAGAAGCGCGAGGCCGAGGGCAAGGTCGTCGTCTCCGAGAACGGCCGCCGGATGGCCAAGGGCGTGTGCCCCGTCTGCGGCACCAACCTCAACCGCATCCTCGGGAAGGCCTGACGGCTGACCCGAACGAGAAAGGCCCCGATCCCTGCGGATCGGGGCCTTTCTCGTTCGGGCGCACGCCTGGGTGCCTGTGGACGACGCCAGCGGGAGCAGGTGCGCTGTCGGCAGGATGAGCCCGGTCGGGGGTCGAGCGAAGGGTGGGGTCGGGGTGGGTGCAGGAAGGTCGGTGGGCACAGGGGGCTCGCTCGTGGTGGTTGACGGGTGGGGGCCACTCGCGCAGGAGGTCCTCGCCCAGCTCCGCCGGTGCGGGGTCGAGGTGCACGGCGGCCTCCACGCCGCGGACGGCGCCGAGCTGGCGATGCGCTCGTGGGGGCACACACCACGGGTCGTCGTGGTGGTGGCGGAAGGCCGCGCACCCGACTGGGCTGGGGCACCGTGGCAGGCCCGCGGCGTCCCGCACGTCGTCGTCGTGGCGGGCTCCGACAGCGTCACGGTCGGCCCCCTCGTCCTCCCGGGGCGCTCCGCGTGCCTCGCCTGCGTGGCGGGTGGTTGGTCACACTCGCTGGCCCAGGAACCGCGCCCCGTGCCCATGGAGGTGGTCGTCCTCGCCGCCGCGGTCACGACCGTCACGGTGCTGAGCACGCTGCGCGGCGACGTGAGTCTCGCGGGGATCTCCACCGAGATAAGCCTCGACAGGATGGCCGTGACGCACCGTGTGTGGCAGGCCCGGCTCACCTGCGCCTGCTCGTCGGCGACAATGGCCGGGTGACCGACATTCCGCGTGGCTCCATCGCCCGTACCGCCAAGCTCGTCGGCCTGCCCCTGGGGCACGCCGGGAGGGCGGCACTCGGGGTGGGAAAGCGCGTCGGGGGCCGTCCGGCCGAGGTCGTGGCGGCAGAGCTGCAGGCACGCACCGCCGAGCAGCTGTTCGCGGTGCTCGGGCAGCTCAAGGGTGGGGCGATGAAGTTCGGGCAGGCCCTCTCCGTCATGGAGGCGGCGATGCCCGAGGAGCTCGCGGGGCCCTACCGCGCGACCCTGACGAAGCTGCAGGAGTCAGGGCCCCCGATGGGAGCCGACCGGGTGCACGAGATCCTGGCCAGGGAGCTCGGGCCGCGGTGGGCGAGCACCAAGCTCCTGGAGTTCGACGACAAGCCGGCTGCCGCAGCATCGATCGGGCAGGTGCACCGTGGGGTCTGGCGCGACGGTCGCGAGGTCGCGGTCAAGATCCAGTACCCCGGGGCCGCCGACGCGCTTCTGTCCGACATCAACCAGCTGTCCCGGGTCGCGCGACTCGCGGGCACGGTGGTGCCGGGCGTGGACGTCAAGGCCATCATGGTCGAGCTCAAGGCGCGGATGAGCGAGGAGCTCGACTACCACCTCGAGGCCAGGCACCAGAGGCACTTCGCGAGCGCGTTCCGCGACGACGAGGACGTCCTGGTCCCCGATGTGCTCGTCGACAACACGCACGTGCTGGTGACCGAGTGGATCGACGGGACCCCGCTGTCCCGCATCATCACCGACGGGACCCAGGACGAGCGCGACGAGGCTGCCACGCTCTACCTCGAGTTCCTGTTGCGCGCCCCGACCCGCGCCCGGATGCTGCACGCCGACCCGCACCCGGGAAACTTCCGGATCACCGACGACGGCCGGCTCGGGGTGCTCGACTTCGGAGCCGTCAACCGGCTTCCCGACGGCCTGCCCGCCGCCATGGGCAGGCTGCTCACGGCGGCGCTGGCGGGTGAGGCCCAGGAGGCCGCCGACGGACTGCGCGCGGAGGGCTTCATCCGGCACGGGGTGGACATCGACCCGGACGGGCTGCTGGAGTTCCTGCGACCCCTGCTGGAGCCGGTCCTGCACGAGCAGTTCACCTTCTCCAGGGCGTGGCTGCGCAGTGCTGCCGCTGCGGTGCAGGACCCTCGCAGACCGCAGTTCCTCGTGGGCATGAAGCTCAACCTCCCGCCGGAGTACCTCCTCATCCACCGGGTCTGGCTCGGGGGCATCGGCGTGCTCAGTCAGATCGGCGGCACGGTGCCGATGCGCGAGATGCTGTGTGCCTACCTCCCCGGCATCGACGAGTCCCGGCTGCCACCCCCGCCCGACTGACCAACGAGGGCCACAGGGGCCAGCGTCCCTCTCCTGTCACCACCAGGCCGAGTCGAGCTTCGCCTCGATGCTGCGCAGGTGCTCGCGGCTGCACCGGTCGCAGGTCCACACCGGGCCCCCGCGCTCCACAGCCCGGCTCCATGTCAGGCTCGCAGCCGCCGCGCCACCCACGGGCTCGCCGCGGCAGGTCGCGCACACCACCGAGGGTCGGGACTGCGCGCCCTCCTGGTCGACGTTGGCCATGGCAGACCTAGTCCTTGGCCTTCGCCGCCGCCTTCGCGGCCTTTTTGAAGTCTCGCACCTTCTGCAGGGAGTCGGCGTCCACGACGTCTGCCACTGAGCGGTAGGACCCCTCCTCGGCATACGCGCCGCACGCCTCCTCCCACCCCTGTGGTCGCACCCCGAGCTGCTTGGCGAGCAGCGCCGTGAAGATCCGTGCCTTCTGGTCACCGAAACCGGGCAGCGCCCGCAGGCGGTCAGCGAGATCCGCGCCGGTGGCGGCCTCACGCCAGATCTTGGAGGCGTCCCCGTCGTAGTCGTCCCGGACCACGGCTGCGAGCGCCTGGATCCGGCCGGCCATCGAGCGGCCGTAGCGGTGGATGGCGGGGGGTGTCGCGCACAGGTCCGCGAACGCGCCGGGCTCGGCGGCAGCGATGACTGCAGGGTCGAGAGTGCCGAAACGGTCGAGAACCTTCGCGGGACCGGCGAAGGCCCGCTCCATCGGGAACTGCTGGTCGAGCAGCATCCCGGCCAGCAGGGCGAAGGGGTCCTGCGAGAGGACCCGGTCGGCGGCGGCATCCTGGGCGATCGTCAGCGAGACCATGTCCTCAGGGTAGCCAGTGCCTCCGCGCCCACCGCGCGCCAGAAGGCCGCAGCCTGCAATCGAGGGGCGATCGCAGGGATGGACACCGCCCCCGACGCGACGTCG
>JBDTDY010000140.1:0-4963 GCA_039922835.1 Ornithinibacter sp. | reverse complement strand
AATAAGGCAGCGTTGAAGATCGTCGTCGAGACCTGGGAGATGCCACCTCCGGTGTTGTTGGCCGCCCGTCCGTTGTTGATGACGCCCGCCTCGACGTAGCCCTTCTCGGGGGTGCGCCGACCGAGGACGGCGTTCATGCTGAACTGCTCACCCGGTCGGATGTAGGTGCCGTTGAGGACCTTCGAGGCGAGCTTGATGTTCTCCACCCGCGGCTGACCGGGCTGGTAGTAGGTGGTGAAGCTGGAGATCACGCCCTTCGGCAGGGTCGCCTTCGCCTTCGCCGTGGTGAACTCGGGCTCGGTCGCCTTGGTCGCGACGACAGCCGTGCGGGTCGTTGAGCCGATCGCCTTCCAGACCTCAGCCGTCACCGAGGCCTCGTCCAGGGCGAGGCCCGTGACGCTGGCCCGCACCGACGGAGTGCGCCCGGAGAAGGTGACGACGGCGTCCTTCGCCGCGGTCTCCAGCCCCGCCTTCTTCGCTACCTGGTGGACGGCCTCGAGCAGCGTCTTCTCATCGACGGAGGGAGTGATCGTGCCGTCGGCGGCAGGTGCGAGCACGATGCTCGGCGCGAACTCCTTCGGCGTGATCTGCGCGCTCTTGCCACCCGCCGTCACCGTCACGGGCGCCGAGACGGCGAGGTCGGCGAACTCCGTGCGCACCCGGGTGAGCTCCGCCCGGGAGACCTTCGGCTCCAGGGGCTCAGCGACCACGGTGATCCTGCTGCGCCCAGGCCATGCCGCCAGGACGGCATCCAAGGTGCCCGCCGCGTCGGTCCTCGTCCCGCCCACCGGGTTCTTCAGCGCAACCACGCCACCCTTCAGCGAGAGCGAACCCTCCACCGGCGCAGCGTCCAGCTCGCCCCTTGCCTGCTCCACCGCGGCCTCGAATGCCGGTCGGTCGACGGCGACGGCGACGGGCTTCGGGCCTCCGCCCGCCACGCGGTGCCACATCGCGGTGGGGTCGAGGGAGAAGCCGACCAGGGAGTCCACCGTTGCGTCGATGTCCATGGCGAGGCCCACGTCCGCCGGCGCCAGCTCTACCGTGCCCGCGCCCGAGGTGAGCGACAGCGGGACGTCAGCCTTCGGGACGAGCCTGCTCGACAGGGTCTCGCGAGCCTCCCCTGCGTTCTGCCCGCCGATCGCAACCCCCGAGACGGTGGTGCCACGCGCGACGCGCTCGCCGAGCCACCAGGCGGCCGCGCCGTAGAGGACCACGAGGGTGAGCAGCACGATGCCACTGGCGATGAGCCACCGCCGCCCGGCCAGGGCCGGTGACTCCTCGGGCTCGGCCTGCGCAAAGGTGTCCAGACTCATGCGATGCTCCCGTATCCCCCGCGAAAGTGGACCAGCGCAGGACCAGCCGCGTCTGGCAGGCCGATGTCGAGGACCTCGGCCACGACGATCGAATGGTCACCCGCCGGGTGGACGTCGACGGTGCGGCACTCGAGGTGCATCATCGCCCCGTCGAGGAGGGCCACCCCGGTGTGCGCACCCCGGTGGAACGCGGTGCGGTCGAGCTGGCCGTGCAGCGGACGCCCGCGGGTGGCGAACCAGTCAGAGAGGGGGCGCTGGTCGGCCGCCAGGACGCTGGCCCCGAAGAACCCTGCCGCGCTCACGGCCGCATGGAAGCGGGTCTCGTTCTCGACGCTGATCAGCACGAGGAGCGGATCGAGCGACACCGAGGTGAGCGTGTCAGCGGTCATCGCGTGGTCGTGCCCGTCCGCGACGGTGGTGAGGATGCTCACCCCGGCGACGTGACGACCCATGGCCTGCCGGAACAGCGCAGGGTCGAGGTCGGAGTCTGTCACGCTGCTCCTTCGGTGCTCGGCAGGCCGGTGGACGGGTCGATCGTGGCATACCCCTCACGCCCGGAGAGTCTGGACACCACGTGGTTTGACAGGGCGTACCACCCCTCGCCCACGACCACCTGTGTCTCGTGGCGGCGCAGCGCCTCCTCCTGCACCGGAACGGCGGCCGGGTCCACCACCTGGTGACTCACCACAGCGTCGTCCACCACCGAGGAGGCGAAGGGGTCGCCGTCACCCGGGACGACCCACCCCGCACCTGCCGGGACGTGTCGTGCGAGCCAACCGCGGTCCTCGACGGCCCACGAGCGAGGTGTCATCACGGCGTAGAGGCGAGCGGTGCTGAGCGAACGCGACATCGCTCGACACGTCGCCCGGTGCGTTCGCACGTGGTCGGGGTGCTCGTAGCCGCCGGTCGCGTCATAGGTCACCACGACGTCGGGCCGGATCTCCTCGAGGACCGCGTGTACGGCGCTCGCGGCGGTGTCGAGGTCGACCCCGCTCCACGCCCGGGGGTGCCGCGCCGCCGCCGAACCGGCCATACCTGAGTCCCGGTATGCCGTGGGCGCACCCGGGGTCTCCACGCCGAGCAGGTGGTGGGTCACACCGAGGACCGCCATCGCAGACGCGAGCTCCTCGCGGCGTCGCTGCGCGAGGGGGTCCCCAGCTGCCCCCTCGAGGTGGGCGAGGTGCTCGGGGATGACCTCCCCCTCCTCGCCCAAGGTGCAGGTGAGCACGTGCACGTCGTCGCCGAGCGCGACGTGATGGGCGAGGGCCACACCGGTGGCGAGCGTCTCGTCGTCGGGGTGGGCGTGCACGAAGAGCAGTGTGGCCGCTCGATCCAGGTGCGCGAGGTGATCGGTGAGACCGTTCACTGGGCCACCGCGATGTCGGCGAACTCGACGACCCCGCCCGCGACCGTGTTCGCCGAGAGGTTGCGCACGTCGGAACCGGCGATGTAGAGCGCCCGTCGCTCGGCGAGGCCGATGTACGCACCCTGCTCGAGCAGGGCAGTGTCCAAGCCGCCCCACGTCTTCTCGCGCACCAGCGGGTCGGCGATGGTGGAGGCCTTGGCCATCGCGGCATCGAGCTCCTTGTTCGCCCAGTAGCCGTAGTCGCGACCCGGCCCGGCCCGGGTGATGTTGATCGTGCTGTCGAAGAGCGGTGGGAGCACCGTCGACGCAGAGGCCCAGGCGGGGGCCCAGTTGGACCAGAAGACGTCGACCTGGTCCGCGAGTGCCGGGTCGCTGATGGTCGTGAAGTAGTCGTCGACGATGGGCTTGAGCACCGGCTCGAACCCCGCCTCCCGCCAGCCGGCGACGAGCGCGGCCATCGCCTTGTCGGTCGCCTCGCTGGAGCGGTACGCCAGCGTGAACTTCACCGGCGCAGTGACCTTGGCTGCAGCGAGCAGACCCTTCGCGGCGACGGCATCCCCGCGGGTGCCGGTGCTGACCGGGTCGTCGCCGTGGGCCGCAGGGAGAGACTCAGGAATGAGGGAGAGCGTCGGCTCGGCCGCCGTCGTCCCGCCGATCGCCATGACGTAGGCATCACGGTTGGTCGCAGCAGCGAGGGCGAGCCGGACGTTCTCGTTCGCGAAGACCGTGCTCCTCACGTTGGGCACGAGGTAGTCCACGACCCCGGTCCGCGGATTGATCGAGCGCTCCTGCAGGCTCTGCACCGCGGTGATGTTCTGTTGGATGGCCGGTGGCGCGGAACTCAGTGACACCGACGTGCGCCCGGTGTCTCCATCAGCCATGATCTGCTGGGCGACGGCCTGGGTCTCCAGACCCTCCTGGTACTCGATCCGGTCCGGGTACGCCCTGCGCACGGGGTCGCTCGCGCGGCTCCAGTGCGGGTTGCGCACGAACACCCCGCCCTGTCCGGCAGCCCACGCGCCCTCGAGCATGTACGGCCCCACGGAGAAGATCTCGTAGGCACCGTCCTTCCCGCGGTCGGCTGACTTCTTCACGGGAGCGAAGGACGACTGGGTGAGCATCTCGTTGAAGTCGCTCAGCGCGGTGCTGAGGGTGAAGGTGATGACGTTGTCCTTGCAGGCGACTGCCTTGTCGAAGCTCGCCTGCGCCGTGGCTGCCGCCCCACCGATCGCGAAGGGTCCCGGGTAGGTGCTCGTCCCGTCGGGGTTGCGAGGCACCGCGAGCACCGCGAGGGCATCGGTCGGGCCACCGGTGACCACGTCGGTCGCGAAGGTCCGCGAGATGCCGTAGGCGACGTCGGCGCAGGTGAGCGCGCTCCCGTCCTGCCAGGTCAGCCCGTCGCGCAGCGTGAACGACCACGTCTTCAGGTCCGGGCCGGGCGTTCCGGTGTCGGTGGCGAGGTCGCCGACGAGCCGGGCCTGCTTCTCGGGGTCGGTGCTGGGGGCGTACGCCGTGAGGGTGCGCACGAAGACCCGCCCCGCGAAAGCCATGTCCTCTCGTGAGGCGATCCGCTGCGGGTCCCACGTGGCGACCGGGCCCAGTGCCAGCGCGTGGATGGAGCCGCCGCTGGTCTCGACCCTCTCCCCCACCGCGGAGGACGGCGTCGCCGGACCTGCCGCCGGTGTGTCGCCGCGGGTCAGCGCGAGCACCCCGACGACCGCCAGCGCCGCGACGAGCAGGGCCGCGAGAGCTGTGGTGCGCGGCCCCGGACGCTTCCAGCTACGGTTCGCCTCGCGACGGCTCGTTCGGGTCCCCCCGGAGGGGGTCCCTTCCGGGTCCACCACCAACGGTCAGCTCTTCCGGGCCCTGGCTGCCGAACGGGCGCGCAGGGTGTGATCGAGCTCGACCTTGCGGATCCGGACCGCGACCGGGGTCACCTCGACGCACTCGTCCTCGCGGCAGAACTCCAGGCTCTGCTCCAGGGAGAGGCTGCGCGGGGGGGCGAGTCGCTCCAGGATGTCGGCACCGGCGGAGCGCACGTTGGTGAGCTTCTTCTCCTTGGTGATGTTGACGTCCATGTCATCGACCCTGGAGTTCTCGCCGACGATCATGCCCTCGTAGACCTCAGTGGTGGGCGCGATGAACATCGAGCCGCGCTCCTGGAGGTTGGCCATCGCGTAGGCGGTCGCCGCGCCGGAGCGGTCGGCGACGAGGGAGCCGCTGATCCGGGTCGAGATCTCGCCCGCCCACGGCTCGTAGCCCTCGAACACGTGGTTGGCGATGC
>JBDTDY010000139.1:0-3037 GCA_039922835.1 Ornithinibacter sp. | reverse complement strand
GACGTAGGCCGCCTTGCCCTCCGGAGTCTCGATCGGAACCGGCTCGTACCCCAGTGCACTCAGGTCGTAGGGAGACGCCTGCATGTCGAGCACCCGGATCTCGCGCGCCAGGACGAACGCGTCGAGCACGAGGTCGCTGGGCACCAGCGGGCTGAGCTTGAATGCCCACTTGTAGACATCCATCCCCGCGTGCAGGCACCCCGGCTGCTCGGAGGCCACCTGACCCTCTCGAGTCGGCTCGAGAGCGTTGAGCGGGCGGGCCGACTCGGTGAAGAAGCGGTAGGCGTCGAAGTGGGAACACCGGATGCCGTGCTGCTCCACGACCGCGTCGGTCCCCTCGCGAGCCAGTCGCAGCGGGTAGCCGACGTGCCGCACGTCGTCGGCGGGGAGCCGGTGCACCATCGCCCACTCGTGCAGCCCGAAGCATCCGTGCTGCGCAGGCCTGGCCAGGGTTGCGGTCAGGAGTGAGCGCACGAACGAGACCGTCGCGCCACGTGCCTCGAGGAATGCGGGCACGTCGACCTCGACTCCGGCACCGGTGACGCGGTAGTGCCGCCAAGCAGCCCGCTCCAGCCCGCTCGCGTCCTCGAGCACCGCACCGGCGCCGGGGTGCCACCGACGCAGACGGGCTGGTTTGTGCCGGTAGTAGGTGAACAGGAAGTCCTCGACGGGATGCGCGCGGCCACCACCCGCTCGCTCGCGGTGGGCCCGGGTGAGGCGGTCGACGCGGTCCGCGTGGGCGGCCTCTCGCCGCCGCCACTCAGCGAGGTCGAGGGGGTGCGGTGTCATGGATCGGCTCCCTCTGTCTCGTGGGTCTTTCCCCGGTGCCCGTCTCGTGGATGGGCGACACGAGCCTACGACCGGGTTCGACGAGCCCGTGGCTCGGACCTTCGCGGGAACCCCGGCAGGGTCCCCGTTCGTCGTGAGGGACGATGGGGTCCTCACCCCGCGACGATTCCGACACCTGAGAAGGACCCCGATGCGTAGGACCATCCCGCTGGCGGTGCTCGCCGCGCTCGCACTGCTGCTGGCCGGGTGCAGCGGTGCCCCCGAGCCCGCGACGACGAGCACCACGGCCTCCTCGCCGTCCACGACGCCTGCACCGTCCACGACGCCTGCACTGCCAGCGACCCCCAGCGCCTCGGCATCCTCGACCGGCGCGGTCTACCTGGCGCTCGGGGACTCTCTCGCGGCCGGTTACCAGCCCGGCGGCACGGAACTGCGCGACACGGCATACCCGGCTCTGGCCGCCAAGAGGCTGGATGCCGCAGGTGCAGCTCTCGTCGTCGACAACCTCTCGTGCAGTGGCGAGACCACCACGACGATGATCAAGGGCGGCAAGTGCGACTTGGCCAAGGGGAGCCAGCTCGAGGCCGCGGAGGCCGCGCTCGCTGCGGCGAAGGGCAACGTCGCGCTCGTCTCGATCGACATCGGGGGCAACGACCTGCTGCGCTGTGTGAAGGGCTCGGCGACCATCGACACCGCGTGCGTCGCCAAGGGGGTGGCAACGGTGAAGCAGAACCTTCCCGAGATCCTCGACCGGATTCGTTCTGCCGCAGGCAATGACGTGCCCGTGCTCGTGCTCGGCTACTACAACCCGTGGCTCGCGGCGAGGGCCCTGGACCAGCCCGTGCAGGGTGTCGCGGAGGCGGCCAAGGCCTACACCCAGCTGAGCAGGGCCATCGAGAAGGCGGCGCGTGCCAGCGGCACGACCTTCGTCTCACTCGACGATGCATTCGCCACGACCGACACGACGCCGACGAAGGTGGGAGGGCGCACCGTCCCGGAGAATGCGGCGCGCATCTGCACCCTGACGAACCTGTGCACGGCCGGTGACATCCACTTCACCGACGAGGGAGCGGCCACCGTGGGTCGGGTCGTGGCCGACGCCGCGAAGGCCTCGGGCGTCGGCTGAGAAGCGTGTGGGCGCAACACTTCCATCCCCCGTCGGCGGCGCTTAGCATCACGAGGTGGCGGCACCGTCACCGCACCTCACCGAGGAGAGCCCATGAACCGTCGCTGGAGCATCGCCGTCGCAGCAGTCATCGCCCTGGTGGGAGTCGTCCCGGCCACGGCAGCCCAGGCTGCTCCGGCTGCGCCACCGCAGGCGATGGGGTGGTACCTCGCGCTCGGTGACTCCCTCGCGGCCGGCTACCAGCCCGGCGCCGGCGACGACCTGACCGGGGGGTATGTCGGCGGCGTGCTCGCTGCCGTCAAGGCGAAGACCCCGAAGACCAAGCTCGTCAACATCGCGTGCAGCGGCGAGACCGTGGTCACCATGGTCAACGGTGGGCGGTGCACGTATGACGAGGGCACCCAACTCGCAGAGGCGCTGCACTTCCTCAAGGCGCACGGCAAGTTCACCCGGCTCGTGACCATCGACATCGGCGCCAACGACGTGCAGCGCTGCGTGAGCCGGGCCCCGCTGGCCATCGACGCGAGGTGTATCGAAGAGGGGTTGGGCGACGTCGCCACCCTGCTGCCCACCGCGCTGAAGCAGATCCGCGCGGCGGCCCCCCACGCGAAGATCGTCGTCGCGAACTACTACAACCCGTTCCTCGCTGCCTATCTTGCGGGCTCCGCGGGCCAGGCGATCGCGGAGCATTCGATCGACCTTCAGGCACAGCTCAACGGCATCATCGCTGGGGCCGCCACAACAGCAAACGCCGACGTCGCGGACGTCGCCACCGCGTTCAAGAGCACCGACTCGACGATGACCTCCCTGCCCGGGGTGGGGCAGGTCCCGACCAACGTCGCCACGATCTGCATGTGGACGTGGATGTGCCTCCTCGGCGACATCCACGCCAACGACACCGGGTATGCCGTGATGGCAACCACCGTGGCGGGTCGCCTCTGACGCCGCATCCACGTCACCGCCGCGCGGCGGGCCGGGAGCGCCCCGCCGTAGGCTGGCGGCCATGCGCATCGCGAGATTCACGACAGGTGAGGACCCGGCATACGGGCTGGTCGACGGGGCCGGCGAGAAGATCGCCGAGATCACCGGCGACCCGCTCTACCGGCGGATCGAACTGACCGG
>JBDTDY010000138.1:0-13200 GCA_039922835.1 Ornithinibacter sp. | reverse complement strand
CCGCGAAGGCACGGGCCACCGCGGCGCCCACCCCACGAGAGGCTCCTGTCACCAGGACGCCACGGGACGGTCGGGTCGGCTCAGTCATGACCTCACCCTAATGAGGCCCGAACACCTCGACTTCTAGCGCCCCAGCCACGCCGGGCGGCCCCAGGATCCGCCCTCGACGTCGCTGTGGAGCAAGAAGTCGAGGAGGTTGGGGGGCGAGCGAGGTCGTGAGGGGGGCGAGCGAGGTGGTGAGGGGGCCGGGCGAGGTGGTGAGGGGGCCGGGCGAGGTGAGGTTTCGGCCGCACATAGGTGAGGCCCCGGGAAGTATGAGTTCCCGGGGCCTCTGGTGACTCGGCATGATGCTCCGCGTCTCACGAGCCAGATCTCGATCACCGCCGCCCTCATCACCGGGCGGGTCCACTCGGCAAGCCGCGTGGGTGGTGCTCGCACTTCTCTCGATCCCTCCGCCACCGAGGTGGTGAAGTAGGACATGTCTAGTCCCGAAATCCGTGCCCCGCAAGACCTTTGGCAGAAGATCTCTTGCTGACGCCCTCGCGTCGGCGTGTCGTCGGCGTGTCGTGTGACGCCAGTGACGTGGGACGGCGTCAGACCTGACGACGCTCCTCGATCGCCGTGACGATCTCCTGGATCGCGTCCTCGATCGGCACCCCGTTCTTCTGCGTCCCGTCGCGGTAGCGGAAGGAGACCGCACCGGCAGAGCGGTCGTCCTCCCCGGCAATGAGCACGTAGGGCACCTTGCTCTTGCTCGCGTTGCGGATCTTCTTGGGGAACCGGTCGTCGGTCTCGTCGAGCTCGAAGCGCACCCCGCGAGCCCGGAGCAGACGGCCCACCTCGGCGAGGTGGTCCGCGAACTCGTCGGCGACCGGCACGCCGAGCACCTGGACCGGCGAGAGCCAGGGCGGGAAGGCGCCCGCGTAGTGCTCCACCAGGACGCCCATGAACCGCTCGATCGACCCGAACTTCGCGGAGTGGATCATCACCGGCTGCTGACGTGTGCCGTCGCTCGCCTGGTATTCCAGCCCGAAGCCCTTCGGTTGGTTGAAGTCGTACTGGATCGTCGACATCTGCCAGGTGCGCCCGATGGCGTCACGCGCCTGGACAGAGATCTTGGGCCCGTAGAACGCCGCCCCGCCGGGGTCGAGGACCAGCTCGAGCCCGGACTCGGTGGCGACGTCGAGCAACACGTCGGTCGCGACCTCCCACTCCTCCTCCGAGCCGATGAACTTGTCCTTCTTCTCGCCCTCGGTCGCGCGCGTGGACAGCTCGAGGTAGTAGTCCTCCAGCCCGAAGTCCCGCAGCAGCGAGAGCACGAAGTTGAGCAGGTGCTTGATCTCCCCGGGGGCCTGCGCCGCCGTGACGTAGGAGTGGGAGTCATCCTGGGTCATCCCGCGCACCCGAGTCAGGCCGTGCACGACCCCGGACTTCTCGAAGCGGTAGACCGAGCCGAACTCGAAGAGCCGCAGCGGCAGCTCGCGGTAGGACCGCCCGCGGCTGCGGAAGATCAGGTTGTGCATCGGGCAGTTCATCGCCTTGAGGCGGTATTCGGTGCCCTCGAACTCCATCGGCGGGAACATCGTGTCGGCGTAGTACGGCAGGTGACCAGAGGTGTGGAACAGGCCGTCCTTGCTGATGTGCGGGGTCCCGACGTACTCGAAACCCTCCTCGATGTGCCGACGGCGGACGTAGTCCTCCATCTCGCGCTTGATCACCCCGCCCTTGGGGTGGAACACCGCCAGACCGGACCCGAGCTCTTCGGGGAAGCTGAAGAGGTCGAGCTCGGCGCCGAGCTTGCGGTGGTCGCGCTTCTCGGCCTCGGCGAGTCGCTCGAGGTAGTCGCGCATCTCCTCCTTGGTGGGCCACGCCGTGCCGTAGACGCGCTGGAGCTGCGGGTTCTTCTCCGAGCCGCGCCAGTATGCCGCGGCACTGCGCGTCAGCTTGAACGCGTTGCCGAGCACCTTGGTGCTCGGCACGTGCGGGCCACGGCACAGGTCGCCCCACGCCAGGCTGCCGTCACGACGGAGGTTGTCGTAGATCGTGAGCTGGGCACCGCCCACCTTCACGGAAGCACCCTCCGCCGCGTCCTCGGACGCTCCGCCCTTCAGGCCGATGAGCTCGCACTTGTAGGGCTCGTCGGCGAGCTCCACGAGCGCCGCGTCGTCGGAGATCTCGCGGCGCTGGAACGTCTGACCCTCGTTGACGATGCGCTGCATCACCTTCTCGAGACCCTTGAGGTCTTCGGGGGTGAAAGGTGTCTCGACGTCGAAGTCGTAGTAGAAGCCATCGCGGATGGGCGGCCCGATGCCCAGTCGGGCACTGGGGTGGAGCTCCTGGACCGCCTGTGCGAGCACGTGGGCAGCCGAGTGCCGCAGCACGTCGAGGCCGTCCTGCTCACCGGCGGTGACGGGCTCGACGGAGTCACCGTCGGCCAGCACGTGGGCGAGGTCGCGCAGCTCTCCCTGCACCCTCGCGACGAGCACCGCTCGGTCGCCGTCGAAGAGCTCGCCGGCGGTCGTGCCCTCGGTCACCGATCGCTCGCTGCCGGCGACGTGGACGGTGATCTGGGCAGACATGGGCTGACTCCTGTGACGTGGACGGAACGTGACGTGGGCGAAAGAGGTGCCCGTGCGAGGTGACCCCGGCAGGTTCAAGGATATCGAGCGCCGTGGCGGACCGGCGACCGCGTTATTGCGGGCCCACCTCCGGCGCCAGGGTGAACCGGCCCGTGTCGAGGAACCTGTCCAGTCGCTGCACGGTGACGTCGAGGTAGGACTCGGCCTCGGAGCGCAGCGTCGAGGTCGTGCTCGCCAGGAGGCTGTTGGCGAGCAGCAGCTGCCGGGCTGCGACCAGGCCCTCGAAGGCGTCGTCGTCGACGTCGGGGAGAGGGGTCACCCCGGCATACCCCACACGCAGCGCCGACTCGACGGCGACCGCGTCAGGGGTGCCGTCACGCAGGTAGAAGGTGGCGACGGCGAGATCGAGGGCCGGCACCCCCAGGCCGCTGTCGTCGAAGTCGAAGACCGCCAAGGCACCCTGGTGCCACTTCAGGTTGCCCCCGTGGAGGTCGGCGTGCAGCGCGATCGCGCTCGCCGCGGCACCCGCCGACGAGAACGCCGCGCGGCACCTCCGCTGTGCCTCCTCCACCAGGTCAGTGCTCGCACCGGTGAGGGACGGGTGGTCGCCGAGAAGGTCCTCGTCACCGAAGAGCGGTTCGTCGAACACCGGGAAGCACGCCCCGTGGGTGCGGCTCCACGTGGCGGAATGCACGTGCAGGGTCCCCATCGCGCGACCGAGCGCGTGCGCTTGCTCTGCCGAGCAGCGGACAACGTCGTCCCCCTCGAGCCACGAGTTGGCCACCACCGTCACCGGGGCGCCCACCTCGATCGTGTCGACCGCCACGACCAGGCTCCCGTCCGGGGCAGCCAGCGGGTCCGGCACCCGCACGTCGGTCTGCGCCGTGATCGCCTGGCACCAGGCCTGCTGCGCCGCGATGTTCTCGAGCGTGCTGTGCGAGTTGGTGTTCACCCGTAGCGCGACGCGTCTCCCGTCACCGGCATCGAGGCGGAAGGTGGTGTTGTACCCGTGCAGGACGAGCGTCAGGTCGCGCACCTGCAGACCGAAGTGCGCGGCGCCCGTGAGCGCAACCCGACGCAGCACCTCGACCTGGTCGTGCTCGGCGAGGTCGCGGTATGCCGGTACGCCGGCCGTTGGGTCAACCATCTCCACAGCGAACCACGCGGTTGCGCACGGCGCCACGGAGTTAGGTTGTCGCCCATGAGCACGCTCCCCCACGGCACCTGGCCCTCCCCGCTGGCCCCCGCCGACCTGGCCATCGGGCAGGTCCGCATCGACGAGGTGCGACCCGACGGCCCCGACACGTGGTGGCTGGAGTCGCGACCGTCGCAGGAGGGCAGGTCAGCACTCGTGCGGCACACCGGCGCGAGCGGCACTGTCGCCGACGTGCTTCCCGCGCCGTGGAACGTGCGTTCCAGGGTCCACGAGTACGGCGGAGGCGCGTATGCCGTGGATGCCGGCAGGGTCGTCGTGAATGACCTCACCAGCCGCCGGCTGCACCGTCTCGACCCCGGCTCGTTCGACCCGGTGGCCATCACGCCCCAGTCCGCCGACGTCCGTTTCGGTGGTCTCGAGCTGCGCGGCGAGGTGCTCCTGGCTGTGCGCGAGGACCATCGCGGCAGCCGGGAGCCCGTCAACACCCTCGTGGTGCTCGACCTCGCAGGGCCCAACGACGACTTCGGCACGGCGCTCGTCCAGGGTCCGGACTTCGTGCTTCGACCAGCCCTGAGCCATGACGCGTCGCAGGTGGCCTGGGTCGAGTACGACCACCCCAACATGCCGTGGGACACCACCCGACTCAAGCGGGCCGTTCTCCGGAACCGCCGGCTGCACGGCATCCGGTCGGTGGCCGACACCGAAGGAGTGAGCGCTGTCCAACCCCGCTGGTCCGCGGGGGGTGCGCTGTGGTTCGCGACGGATGAGAGCGGCTGGTGGAACCTGCACAGGCTCCCAGCCGGCGAGGACGCGCCTGCTGCGGTGCACCTCCACGATCAGGACCTGGCCTCACCCCAGTGGACCCTGGGTGCAGTCGACTACGCGATCCTGGACGAGGAGCACGCGCTGGTACGCCGTTGGGTCGACGGGGTGGCACGCCTCGGGGTGCTCGACGCACGCACCGGTGACATCGAGGACCAGCCCGACGACTCGGTCGCCTTTGCCCATCTCGGCGCCGCGTCGGGTCAGGGTGTCGTCCTTCGGGGCCCGATCGACCGTTCGGCGGAGGTGGCCCGGGGAACCGTCGGCGAGCCCTGGGCAGTCCTCGCCACCTCCGGCAGCGCAGCACTCGCTCCCGAGTGGGTCTCCCCCGCCGAGCCGACCACGTGGAGCAACAGCCTCGGTCAGGTGGTGCACGGACTGCTGCACTGCCCGCGCAACCCCGATGCCATCGCCGCGGACGACCAGAGGCCGCCGCTCCTCGTGATGATCCACGGCGGGCCCACCAGTCGTGCCGAGGCGTCATTCGACCTCGGCACACAGTTCTGGACGACTCGCGGGTTCGCGGTGCTGCAGGTCAACCACGGAGGGAGCACGGGTCACGGTCGGGACTACCGCAACCGCCTCCGGGGTCAGTGGGGCGTCGTCGACAACGACGACATCGTCACCGGTGCTTCAGCGCTCGCTGCTGCAGGGGTGGTCGACCCGCAGCACCTGGCCATCCGTGGCGGCAGCGCTGGGGGCTTCGCCGTGCTGCGGGCCCTCACGACGAGCACCGTGTTCGCCGCCGGAACGAGCTACTTCGGCGTCGCCGACCTCGCCGGGTTGGCCACCGAGACACACAAGTTCGAGTCTCGCTACTGCGACGGCCTCGTGGCCCCGTGGCCGGATGGCCACGCGACGTACCGCGACCGCTCTCCCCTGCACCACGTCGCAGACCTCAGTGGCAGGGTGCTCCTGCTGCAGGGTTCGGACGACGCCGTCGTGCCGTTGGCGCAGGCACAGGACATGGCAGCAGCCATGCGTGAGGCCGGGCACGAGGTCGACCTCGTCGTCTACGACGGGGAGGGACACGGCTTCCGCAGGGCCGACTCGATCATCGACTCCCTGACCCAGGAGCTCGCCTTCTACATCGGCGTGCTCGGACTGGAGGGGCCGGACCTCCCCTGCGGTCCGTGACAGCGAGAGCTACTCGAGGTCGAGCGTGAGTCCTTCTGCGGCGACCACCAGCGGAACTGAGGCCGAGAAATCACGGCCGATCGCGTCCAGCTCGTCGTCGGTCCGGGCCGGCCCGTGGTGGAAGAGCACGATGGTCCCGGCACCGACACGCTCGCCGAGGCGGATGGCGTCGTCGACGGTCGCGTGGCCGTAGTCCACCGCACGTGGTCTCTCGTGTTCGAGGAACTGGGCGTCGTGCACCAGCACGTCCACACCGGTGAGCGCCTCGAGGGCGTCGTCGGACACCCCGAGCTCCGGGGCGTGGTCGGGTACATACCCCAGGGATGCCGCGCCGGTGCGCACCGTGACCCCGAAGGAACGACCACCCTTGTGGGCGACCTCGAAGGCCCGGACCGCGAATCCCTCGACGTCGAGCACCCCCGGTTGCACGGCATCGAAGGTCCACTGGCCGATGAGACCCTCAGGCGTGATGGGGAAGGCTGGGGGCGACATCATCTGCGCCACGAGATCACGTCCCGACGTCCCGCCCTGTGCCGGAACCAGCACACGAGCCCGGGCACCGGCCCGATCCGCAGCCGCGAAGAACGGCAGCCCCTGAAGGTGGTCCCAGTGCAGGTGACTGATCACGATGGCACCGCGAAAGGGGTTGCCCCGCAACATGGCTGTGGCACTTCGGATGCCGGTTCCGGCATCCAGCAGAAGCGTGGGCGGCTCGTCGGGGGCGGTCGAGATCGCCACGCACGAGGTGTTGCCGCCGTATCGAACGAAATCCGGACCGGGCGCGCACACTGATCCCCGCACGCCGAGGAAGACCACCCGCACCACGGCCTCCTGGCGCACCCGACGACGGCCGATCCGCGGTCCCGGCACACTGAACGAGTCGGAGTCTACCGACGCGCACGCACGCGGAACCTAGGATCAGTGGAAAGCAAAGGACACCCGTTGACCGACCTGCGCCGCCACGTACCCCCACTCACCCTCACCTGGGATGACGAGGCTCCCGGGGAACTGTGGCGCGTCCTGGACGGAACGCTCGTCTTCGCAGACATCTCCGGTTTCACCGCGCTCACCGAACGGCTGTCCCGCCGCGGGCGGATCGGGGCCGAGGAGATCGTCGAGACGCTCAACCGGGTCTTCGGCCCGATGCTGCAGATCATGGCCGCCCGGGGCGGCGAGCTGCTGAAGTTCGGCGGCGATGCCCTGCTCTTCCTCGTTCGCGGCGAGGACCATGCCGAGCAGGCGTGCGACGGAGCCGTGGAGATGCGCTCGGCGCTTCGGGCAGCGGCTGCCGTGCCCACATCCGTCGGTCGTCTCCCCCTCGCGATGTCGGTGGGAGTCCACGCCGGGGAGATCGCGCTCTTCCTCGTCGGCTTCCCCACCCGGGAGCTGCTCGTGCTCGGACCGGGCGCCAGCGAGACGGCACGGGCGGAGAAGGCGGCGGATGCCGGTCAGATCGTGGTGAGCGCCGCCACCGTGCCGCGGCTGCGACCCGGATCGACGCGAGCGCGCGCAGACGGCCAGCGCGTGCTGCTGCGGCGGACGCCTCATTCGACTCGCGGGCCCGAGCCGAGGTTGCCCGACGGGAGCCAGGACCTGTTGCGCACGCTCTTCCCGATCGCGCTCGGCGACTACCTCGCACCCGGTCCCCCTGACCCGGAGCACCGGGTCGCGACCATCGCGTTCGTGCGGTTCTCCGGGACCGACGCGATCCTTGCCGGGCAGGGGCCTGGCCCGCTGGCCGAGGCGCTGCACACCGTCGTCACCGCGGTCGAGGCTGCCGTCGCGATCGAGGGTGTCACCCTGCTCGCCACGGACCTCGACACCGACGGCGGCAAGTTCTTCCTCGCGTCGGGGGTGCCGGCGACCCACGAGGACGACGAGGGTCGGATGTTGCGCGCGCTCCGGCGACTCGCCGACACCGACCTCCCGCTCCCCCTGCAGCTGGGGGTCAACCGCGGGCACGTCTTCGCGGCAGAGGTCGGGGTCGCTGATCGCGCGGCCTACTCCGCGATGGGCGACACGACCAACACCGCAGCCCGGATCACGGCCACTGCCCCACCCGGAACGATCCACGCACACCCGCTCGTGGTCCACCACTCCCGCACCCGCTTCGTGGTCTCGCCCGCGGGCCCCTTCGCGATGAAGGGCAAGACCGAGCCCCTCGCCGTAGACGTCGTGGGCGAGGAGAGTGGCACCCGCGAGAGCCAGCAGGCCACCAGGCTCCCCCTGCTGGGGCGCGACCTCGAGCTCGCGCTCACGCGACGAACCGTCGAGGACGCACTCGCCGGCGCCGGCGGTGTGCTGCGGATCGACGGCGCGACCGGCATGGGGAAGTCACGCCTGGCTGCCGCCGTTCTTGATCAGGCTCGACCCGACCACGTCGTGAAGCTGCGCGCCGAGCCCTACGGTGCCGCGAGCTCCTACCGTGTGCTCCGAGACCCCCTGAGGTCGCTGCTGCGCGTGCGTCGCGACGTGCCGCAGGTGATGGGTCGGGCGATGCTCGCGACGCTCGAGCGGATTGCGCCCGACCTGCTCCCCCTCGCCCCCCTGCTCGCCGACATCACCCAGGTGGAGGTGCCGAGCACGCCGGAAGCCGACCGGATCGACCCGCAGTTCCGGGCCGAGCGGGTGGCAGACGTCGTCATCTCCATGCTCGAGCGACGACTGCCGGGGCGCCTCGCGGTCGTCGTCGAGGACGCGCACTGGGCCGATGGCGCATCGGCCCGACTGCTGGACCGGATCGCGGGCGCCGCGACGGGTCGGCCGTGGGTGGTTCTCGTGATCCGTCGCGGCGACACAGGAGGGTTCGTCCCCGCAGAGGGCATCACGGTGGTGCTGGAGCCGCTCCCTGCGAGTGTCATCGAGCGCCTCGTCATCGCGGCCACCGAGGCGGCCCCGCTGCGCCCCCATGAGGTCGCAGCCGTCGTCGCCCGAGCCGGAGGCAACCCCCTCTTCGTCGAGGAGGTCACCCGACTCACGGTCGGCTCGGGCTCGCTGGAATCCCTCCCCGAGTCGGTTCACGCGGCGATGAGCACCCAGATCGACCGGCTCACGCCCACGACCCGACGCGTCCTGCGCTACTGCGCGGTGCTCGGCCGCAGCTTCCGACGGGAGATCCTCGATGCGACCCTGGCTGCCGACGGCCTGACGATCGACGCTGCGACGTGGGACGCGCTCACCCCCCTCCTGGAGCCCGACGGCGCGGCCAGGCTGAGGTTTCGCAACAGCCTCCTCCGCGACGCGGCATACGAAGGTCTGGGCTTCCGCGTCCGGGCTCGCATTCACCGCACCGCCGGTGAGGTGCTCGAGCGGATGAGCAGCGACCTCGAGGCCGACTCGCCCACCCTGGAGCTGCACTTCGCGCGGGCCGGAGACCCCCAGCGCACCTGGCGCTACGCCCAGATGGCCGGCGAGCTCGCACGGGCGTCCTATGCCAACGCCGACGCCGCCGACCACTTCGAGACGGCCCTGGGGGTGAGTCGGCGGGTGCCCGCGGTGACAGACGCCGACCGCGCGCAGCTGTGGGGGTCGGTGGGTGACCTGCGCGAGCTTGCGGGGATGTTCGGTGAGTCGATCGAGGCGTTGCGCACCGCGGCACGGTTGTCGCGCGCGGACCCGGTCGCCACAGCCGACGTGCTGTCGCGCCAGGCCGCCGCGCACCTGCGAACCGGGGCGTTCACCACGACCCTGAGAGTCATCACGAGGGCGCGCGGCCTCATCGACGGATCGGATGCGGCGGTGGCCCGTCGCACCCGGGTTCGGCTGGACACCCTCACCGCGGTCGTGAGGGTCGAGCAGGAACGTCCCCGGGAGGCCCGAGAATGGGCGGTGCGTGCCATGGAGGCGGCCGCCGAGGTCGGCGAGCACGAAACACAGGTGCGGGCGCTCATGCTCGTCGACATGGCCGACCTCCAGCTCGGGGTGCCCGGCCTCGGAGGGCGCCACCGACAAGCCCTCGAGATCTGCGCGCGGCACGGCCTGCGCTCGCAGGAGTCGAAGGTTCGCTCGAACCTCGGCGCGATGGCCTACTACGCGGGGCGCTGGACCGATGCCGCCGACTGGTACCGCACCAGCCGAGACGTCGCGATGGAGGCCGGCAGCGCCTTCGTCGCCGCACAGACCGAGGTCAACCTCGCAGAGCTGCTCATCAACCAGGGCCACCTCGACGAGGCGGAGGAGGTGCTCGTGGGGGCCGTGCGGGTCCTGAAGGCGTCAGGGGCGCCGCGGTTCCTTGCCGAGGGGCAGCTCCAGCTGGCGCGCGTGCACCTGGGTCGCGGGCACCTCGAGGAGGCGGAGCGCCGCGCCACCGAGGTCTCACAGCTCTTCACCGAGCTGCACAACCCCACCAGCGCTCTGGAGGCCGCCCTCGTGCGCGCCGAGGCCGTGGCCCTTGACGGACGCGCCGAGGAGTCCCTCGAGGTCATCACCCTCGCCGAGCGGGAGGCTCGGGCCGACGCCGCCTTCTCGATGCCGCGCCTGTGTCTCCAGCGAGGACGAGCGCTCCTGGCCCTCGGTCGGTTGCTGGAGGCCGAGGAGATGGTGTCAAGCGGTCTCATCTCGGCACGCTCACAGGACCTGCCCTACGAGGAGGCACTTCTCCTGCAGGTGGGCAGTGCCGTCGATGAACGTCGGGGACGCCCATCGGCGGCGAAGGATGCCGCGCTCGCGGCGGAGGCGCTCTTCACCCGCTTGGGAGCCGTCGGCTGAGCGGCGTTCCCGCGCTGACGTCCCCATCCGTTCTCACCACTGCATCTTGGCGTCCCCGACGACATAGACCCTGAACGTGACTGGCAGGGCCTTGCGCCCCTTGCCGACCGTGTACGAGATGATGCACGCGGTCGCGGCTGGCTGCGTTCCCGGCCCCACGAATGACCCGTCTTTGGCGTACCAGTCGGCGGCACACTGCGTCAGCACCCGCGGGTCGTCCTCCGCCGCCGACAGGTCCATCGTGACCCGCGGAAGCACATTGGGCTTGATGAGTGCTTTTGGCATGATGAACGTCGTCGTCCAGATGGCCTGGGAGCTGGTCTCGAAGTCGAGCGGCTTGACGAAGCGCGCGAAGGCACCCGTGGCGGTGGGCCCGGTGCTCGTCGCGTAGGGATACGCGGTGCAGGGACCGTCGGTGAAGTTGTCCAGCCGCTCCCACGTCGACGCGGGCACCTCGGCGCTCTTGCGCAACCCGACCGTGTCGCCGCAGTTGGCAGCGCCCTCGACGAGCTCGAAGAGCGACGCGCTCCGGTACGCACCGAAGTATCCCGGCGTGGGGTGGTCAGCGTCGTCGACGGTGCCGTCGGCGCCTCCCATCAGCGAGAAGGAACCACTGACTGCGGTGAGAGTCAGCGCATCGAAGACGAGACCGTCCTCAGGTCCAGTCCATGACGGGCTGCTGATCTGCCAGCGACAGTTGTTGTTCGTGCCGCTGTCAGGGCCGGAGTCTGCGGGGTTGTTGCACGTCTGAACCTGGTCGGCAGGGCCCCCCGTGAGAGAGCCCGGCTGGGTGATCGTGGTGCCGCTGCGGAGCTCGAAGCGGCCGCCCGCGACCGGGCTCCCTCCCTTGGTCGCGACAGCGAGGATCTGGGCACTCTGCTTCAGGTCGATGTCAAGTGACGCGGATCCGGCAAGAAGCCCGTTGACTCCCGGGCCGAGGGTGAGAGTCAGGCTCTCGTCACCCGCGCTGTCGACCGCACCGCACGATGCGCCATTGGCGTTCTTCTGCTCCCGCACACCGATGGAGCCGCTGTTGAGTCCGACACCAGGAGTGCTGGGCGTCGCATCGAAGGCCAGCAAGCCTGCCCCTCCCTGCCCCATCGCGCAGTTCTTGCCAGACGTGAGGGTCTGGTTCACCGTGCCCGACGCCGAGACGAGGGTCACCGTGTTCGTGGAACCGGTGGAGAGTGCGAGATACGACGTCACGTAGGGCGGCGGCGCGCTGTCTGCGGCCACTGCACCTGTCAGTGGCAGGGCTGACAGGGCGAGGGCTGCGACAGCCGTCGCGCCGACCGTGGCCATCATTCGCTTCCGGCGTGTGCTCATCGTCGTCCTTCGGTGGTCGAGTCGTGCCAGAACCTTCGAGCGGCTCTTCACGACCGAGTGCGATAGCAACCCGAGGGAGCGCGCCGCTGGCCCCACCGTCGAATTCTAGGTGCGGCGGCGCGCGGTGCCCATAGCCCGAAAGGGCCATATGGATTCCGAAGGTGATCCACTGCCGCCGAACCGACGACTCGGGGTCGAGAGCTCAGGTGGACACCGTGAGCACGAGGTGCGTCGTCTCCGGCTTCTCGGCGTCGCGGAGCGCCGCCGTGACGCCGTCACCGTCGTGGGTCCTGACGAGCTCCACCCGCGCGGGCAGATAGACCGGCGCCGTGAACCAGGCCCGGCTGCGGGATGGGCCGAGCGACCCGCGCCCCAGCGCGGCGAGGGTCCGCGCCGAGGTCCACATGCCGTGTGCGATGTGCCGCTTGAAGCCCATCGCCCGCGCCGTGAGCGCGTGCAGGTGGATCGGGTTCACATCGCCGGACACCCCGGCATACTGCCGTCCCAGATCCTCAGGCAGCCGCCATCGCGCGACGGCCGGGCCGGGAGGCGCCTTCGGCGGGCTGTCCCCGCGGGGTGCGTCATCGGCCCCTCGGCCGCGGCTCAGGTAGACGCTGTCGCACTCCCACACGATCTCGTCTTCGACGCGCGCCTCGATGCGCACGTCGAGGGCACGTCCCTTGCGGTGCGGGCGGATCGGGCCCGCCGAGACGTCCAGAGTGAGCGGCTCAGCCGCGTCAAGCTGGCGGTGGGTGGTGATGTCGTTGGCCAGGTGCACCATGCCGGGCAACGGGATCGGGAAGTCTGCGCGGACCATCAAGGCGGTCTGCACCGGAAAGGCCAGCACCCAGGGATAGGTCTGCGGAAGGGTGTCCTCCACGGCATACCCGGTGAGCCGCTGGTACGCCGCGAGCCGCGCGCGGTCGACCTGCACGCCCACCACCCGCAGGGTGCGCTCGGGCACCTCATCACCGCGCCGACCATGCGCAGTCACCGCCGCACGGATCAGCAACGGGGTCATCGACGGCGTACCCGGCAGGATCTCCATCACCATCTCAGGCGCCGAGAAGGCTCTGGCCGCAGACGCGTACGACGTTGCCGGTCACTGCGGACTGCGCATCAGAAGCGAAGTACGCGATGGTCTCCGCGACGTCGACGGGCAGCCCACCCTGGGACAGGGAGTTGAGCCGGCGACCGACCTCCCGGGTGGCAAGCGGGATCCGGGCCGTCATCTCCGTCTCGATGAACCCCGGTGCGACTGCGTTGACGGTGATGCCGCGGCGCGCGAGGCCCTTGTCCGCTGAGTAGCCGTCGACGAGCCCGATCACACCGGCCTTGGACGCACCGTAGTTCGACTGGCCGCGGTTACCGGCGATCCCGGCGATGGAGGAGACGAGGACGACGTGGCCGCCGTCGCGGAGACCGACGTCACCCAGGAGGACCTCGTTCATTCTCAGGATCGAGCCGAGGTTG
>JBDTDY010000137.1:0-3895 GCA_039922835.1 Ornithinibacter sp. | reverse complement strand
GTTCTGTTCTCTCGACCAGTGGCTCGGGGTCAGTCCCAGGGGTCGGGCTCGTCGAGCAGGTCCGCATCACCGGTGAACCCGGCGTCCACACCAGATGCCGTGCCGCTCTCGGCCGGTGCGTCCCCTGCCTCCGGTGCCTCCGCCATCTCCGGGGCGTGAGTGGTGGTCCCTGCAGCGGGCTCCGAAGGGGGTGTGGTGTCCGGCTCGTCCCAGGGGTCGGGGTCGTCCTCCAGGGTGTCCTGCTCCTTGACGGCTGCCACGGCGGGCTCGGCCACGGCGGGCTCGTCCCAAGGGTCGACCTCGTCAGTGGACGCCGCGGCATCCGCCTGCACCTTCTCCGGCGACGGCTCCCCCTCGGACCGACCGGCGGCGTCCTTCACCGTCGCGGGCTCGTCCCACGGGTCCGCGTCGTCCTCGAGGGATGACTGCTCTTCGATGGCGGCCACGGCAGGCGCGGGCTCCGGCTCAGCCGGCGCGTCCCAGGGGTCGGCCTCGTCGGCCCCCGTTGTGTCCGGCACCGTGGTGGGCCCCGGGGTGGACTCGCCGGACGTTGCGGGCTCGTCCCAGGGGTCGGCCTCCTCGGCCACGGCCTCCCCGGTGGTGGTGCCGACGAGCGACGTCGCCGCGGCCGCGCCGGCAGCACTGGCCACCGATGGCTCGGGCTCTGCCTTCGCCACCTGTGCCGGCGGCTCCTCCTCGATGACATCGGCACGTCGCACCGCAGCGAGCAGCATCTGCGCCACGTCGACGACCTCGACCGACTCGGCCTCACCCTCAGCCTGCTTGGCCGTGAGCCCGTCGCTCATCATCACCCGGCAGAACGGGCACCCGATGGCGATCCGCTGTGCCCCGGTGGCGATGGCCTCCTCGGTGCGGTTGGTGTTGATCCGCGTGCCGAGCTTCTCCTCCATCCACATCCGCGCACCACCCGCGCCGCAGCAGAACGATTTCTCCTTGGAGCGCTCCATCTCCTTGAGCTCCACACCGGGCAGGGCGCCGATGAGCTCGCGCGGCGGGGCATAGACCCCGTTGTGCCGCCCGAGGTAGCACGGGTCGTGGTAGGTCACGGTGGATGCCGTGGATGCCGCGTTCTTGGCCGACGACATCGCCGGCTCGGCCTCGGGTCGTGCGACGGGCACGAGCTTCTTCTCCCGCACCAGCCGGTTGAGGAGCTGGGTGTGGTGCACCACCTCGTAGGTGCCGCCGAGCTCGCCGTACTCGTTCTTGATCGTGTTGAAGCAGTGTGCGCACGTGACGACGACCTTCGTCACGCCGAACTCCCCGAACGTCTCCACGTTCTGGGCGGCCAAGGTCTGGAAGAGCAGCTCGTTGCCGGCCCGGCGCGCCGAGTCGCCGGTGCAGGTCTCCCCGTCGCCGAGCACCGCGAACGACACCCCTGCCGTATCGAGCAACTCGGCCACGGCGCGGGTCGTCTTCTTCGCACGGTCCTCGTAGGCGCCGGCGCACCCGACCCAGAACAACCACTCCACCTCGGACGCCTTCTCGACGTCCTGGCCGAGCACCTTGACCTCGAAGGGCAGGTCCTTGGCCCAGTCGAGCCTGGCGCGCGCACCCATGCCCCACGGGTTGCCCTTGCCCTCGAGGTTCTTGAAGAGCCCGCCGAGCTCGCTCGGGAAGGCCGACTCGATGAGCACCTGGTAGCGCCGCATGTCGACGATGTGGTCGACGTGCTCGATGTCGACCGGGCACTGCTCGACGCACGCGCCACACGTGGTGCACGACCACAGCACGTCCTGGTCGATCACGGCATCCGGCCCGTGCGGGTTGTAGGCGCCGAGCGGCCGGTCAAGGGCGTATCCGGTGTCGCCGATGAGCGGCAGGTCCGGCCAGGAGACCTTGGCGGGCCCGTCCGCCCCCTCGAGACCGCTCGTGCCGTCGGCAGCAGGCATCGTGACCGCGACCGAGGCCATCGCCTTCGCGGTGTCACCGTCATGGTCGGCCAGCGCCCTCAGGTAGGGGGCCTTGGCGTCGGCGTGGTCGCGCAACGCCATCATGAGGAGCTTGGGGGAGAGCGGCTTCTCGGTGTTCCAGGCGGGGCACTGGCTCTGGCAGCGGCCGCACTCGGTGCAGGTCGAGAAGTCGAGAAGGCCCTTCCAGGTGAAGTCCTCGACGGCGCCGACCCCGAGGGTGGTGCCTTCCTCCATCTCCTCGACGGCCTCCATCGAGAACGGAGCGCCTCCCACCATGACCGGCTTCAGGGAACCGAGCGCGGTGCGCCCGGAAGCCTCGCGCTTGAACCAGATGTTGGGGAAGGCCAGGAACCGGTGCCAGGCGACGCCCATCGTCGGCTGCAGCGAGATGGTGATCATCCACGCGAAGGAGATGAGGATCTTGATGGTCGCGACGACGTAGACCCACAGCGCGAGGGTCGGCAGTGACGCACCCGACCAGAGCCCGGCCATCCACCCGGTGAGCGGGAAGTGCAGGGCGAGCGACTCCCCCGGATCGGTGATGGTGACCATCGCGGCCTCGAGCCCACGCAGCGCGATGATGCAGATCGTGACGAAGAGGATCGTCAGCTCGACGTAGTAGGCCTGCCAGAACGTGGAGCCGAAGAACCGCGAGCGGCGCCCGCCCTCGCCTGAGGCCGACCTGGGGTGCTCCTTCTGGCGGATCGTCATGAGCACGACGATGCCGACGAAGCCGGTCCACGCGAAGACCTCGATGAGCCACTCGAAGGGCGGGAAGTGCCCGATGAGCGGCAACCGGTAGTCGGGCTGGACCAGCTGGAAGAACGCGTTGACGAGGGTGGCGAACAGGATGAAGAAGGAGAGCGCGGTGAACCAGTGTGCCGCCGCCACGACCTTGAGCCGGCTCATCCGGGTGTGGCCGAGGAACTCCTTGGTGAGGGTCCAGGTGCGGGCGCCGGGGTTGCCGGTGCGGGTGCGGTCGGACTGGCCGAGACGGTAGAGGCCGACGAAGCGGCCCACCTGACGCACGAGCAGGGCCCAGCCGATGAGCGGCACCACGAAGCAGAGGACGAGAGCGATGACCTGCACCGCGCCGAGGCCGCCGAACTTCTCGTCGGGCACCGGCAGGAGGTCGCTGGCCAGGGCGTGCGCGATGGTGGGCGCGAGGGCGGGCGCGAGGGCGGCAGGCATGCCCGAGAGTCTATCGACGGTAAGCGCTCGCTCACCTGAGGCTGTGACGACCGTCAAAGGTGCCCGCGGGCCGACCCACGGACCGCAACGTGGGACGGGACCGCCGCCACCGATAACTCTCTGTTGGAATATGTATAACGGACTCGGGGTTCTCCCGAGCGAACCGAGCCGCGTGCCGTGATGCCCGGCTCCGAACGACTGGCACCCCCCACAGCGAAAGGTCACTGCAATGCCCATCCTTGACGACGTCACCCAAGCAGTCGGCAACACGCCCCTCGTGCGGCTCAACCGGATCATCGACGGCGACGCGATCGTCGCCGCGAAGCTGGAGTTCTACAACCCGGCGAGCTCGGTCAAGGACCGCATCGGCGTCGCGATCGTCGATGCGGCAGAGGCGTCGGGCCAGCTCGCACCGGGTGGCACCATCGTCGAGGCGACCTCCGGCAACACCGGCATCGCGCTCGCCATGGTCGGGGCGGCGCGCGGCTACAAGGTCGTCCTCGCGATGCCCGAGACGATGAGCAAGGAGCGCCGCGCGCTGCTGCGCGCCTACGGCGCCGAGCTCGTGCTCACCCCGGGCTCGGAGGGCATGAAGGGTGCGGTCACGCGCTCCGAGCAGATTGTCGCTGAGCGCGAGAATGCCGTGCTGGCGCGGCAGTTCGCGAACGAGGCCAACCCCGAGGTCCACCGCCGCACCACGGCGGAAGAGATCTGGAACGACACCGACGGCAAGGTCGACATCGTCATCGCGGGGATCGGCACCGGGGGCACCA
>JBDTDY010000136.1:0-4135 GCA_039922835.1 Ornithinibacter sp. | reverse complement strand
GCGCCGCAGCAACAAGGCGACTGCACGTCGCGAACCGACCCGACGGGTGCCTCTGCTGACACCGGTGAACCCGGTGGCCCAGCCGTGGGCGCTACGGTCGGCTCATGTCCTCAGCACTGACCGAGCGGGCCCGCGAGCTCGATGCCGCCCATGCCGCCACCGACCTGCGGGGCAGGTTCCGCCTGCCTGCCGGCCTGGTCTACCTCGACGGGAACTCCCTGGGCCCGCTGCCCATCGGGGTCGCTGAGGCGGTGTCCGACGTGGTGCACCGCCAGTGGGGCACGAGCCTGATCGCCAGCTGGAACGACGCGGGCTGGTGGGACGCGCCGACCCGCGTCGGGGACCGGATCGGCCAGATCATCGGCGCCGCACCGGGCCAGGTCGTGTGCACCGACTCCACGTCGGTCAACCTCTACAAGACGGTCGTCGCCGCGGCCCGCATGCTGCCGGGTCGCGCGCTCGTCCTCACCGACCCCGACTCCTTCCCCACCGACCTCTACATCACGCAAGCGGCCTGCCGGGATGCCGGGGCCACGCTCGAGCTGGTCCACCCGAGTGAGGCGGTGGCCCGCATCCGCGAGGTCGGCGAGGATCTCGTCCTCGCGTCCTACTCCTCGGTGGACTACCGCACCGGGGAGCTGTGGGACCTCGCTGCGATCACCGATGCGGTCCACGCCGTCGGGGGGCTGGTGTGCTGGGACCTCTGCCACTCCGCCGGCGCCCTCGAGATCGGCCTCGACGAGCACGGAGCCGACTTCGCGGTGGGGTGCGGCTACAAGTACCTCAACGGCGGGCCCGGCGCACCGGCCTTCCTCTACGTCGCGCACCGCCACCAGGATGCGTTCGACCAACCGCTGTCCGGGTGGAACGGCCACGCCACGCCGTTCGCGATGGCCCCCGACTTCGTGCCCGCTCCGGGCATCGCGCGGGGCCGGGTGGGAACTCCCCCGCTGCTCAGCATGCTGGCGCTGGAGGCCGCGCTCACGGCATACGACGGCGAGTCCATCGCCGCGATCCGCGAGCGGTCGCTCTCCCTCACCGGCTTCTTCATCGAGTGCCTCGACGCCCTCCTCCCGGACCTCGAGGTGGCCACCCCACGCGAGGACGGGCGGCGCGGCTCGCAGGTGAGCGTGCGGCATCCGCAGGCGTATGCGGTGGTGCAGGCGCTGATCGCCCGGGACGTCGTCGGCGACTTCCGCGAGGCCGACATCGTGCGCCTCGGCTTCGGACCGCTCTACCTCACCCACGCAGATGTGCTGCGCGCCGCGGAGCACCTGGGTGAGGTCATCGTGAACCGTGAGTTCGAGCGCCCGGAGTTCCACACCCGCGCCGCAGTCACCTGAGTCGGCCGACTCCGGCGGGCCCGATACGGTCGGGGCGTGACTCGCCCGCCCCTACCCGAGTGGCTCGCCGACCTCGCCCCGGGGATTGGCGTGCTCCAGGCCTACCGACGGGAGTGGCTGCGCCCCGACCTGGTCGCCGGCCTCACCGTGGGCGCGATGCTCATCCCGCAGTCGATGGCCTACGCCGAGCTGGCCGGGATGCCGCCCGAGTACGGCTTCTACGCGGTGCTCGGCCCGCTCGTGGTCTACACACTCTTCGGCACGAGCCGCCACCTCGGTGTCGGGCCCGAGCCGGGCACGGCGATCCTCGCGGCGACCGGAGTCGGCGCGATCGCCGGGGGTGACCTCGCCCGCTACGTGGTGCTCATGGCCGCTCTCGCGCTCGTGGTCGGGGTGATCGCCGTGATCGGGGCGCTGGCCCGGCTCGGGTTCATCGCCTCGGTCTTCTCCAAGCCTGTTCTCGTCGGATACATCACCGGCGTCGGGCTGACGCTGCTCAGCAGCCAGATCGGCGCGTTCACCGGCATCGCGATCGACGCGGACCGGTTCTTCCCACGAGTCGTCGAGCTCTTCACCGAGGTCGGCGACATCGCCCCGGCGACCCTCGCCGTGGGAACGGCCTCGCTCGTGATCGTCCTGGTGCTGCGGCGTCGTGTCCCACGAGCGCCGGGCGCGCTGGTCGCCGTCGCGCTCGCGACCCTCGTGGTCTGGCTGATGCCCGGCGGGGCTCCTGTGACACCTCTGGTCTGGACGATCCCGCAAGGGTTGCCCACCCTCGGGCTCCCGACGGTGACCCTGGAGGACATCTGGAGGCTGCTTCCGGTGGCTGCGGGGATCGTGCTCGTCGGTTTCAGCGACAACGTGCTCACCGCGCGCTCGATCGCCTCCAGGCTCGGTTACCGCGTCGACCCCAACCGCGAACTCCTCGCGCTGGGGCTGACCAACCTCGCCTCCGGTGTCTCGCAGGGCTTCCCGGTCTCCTCCAGCGCAAGTCGCACCGCGGTGCCGGCCTCACTGGGCAGTCGCACCCAGCTCGTCTCCCTGGTCGCCGGGTCCGTGGTGCTCGCCACCCTCCTGGCGCTCAGTCCACTGCTCGGGCAGATCCCCCGCGCCACGCTCGCCGCCGTCATCATCTCGGCGGCGATCGCGATCATCGACGTCCCGGGGTATCGGGCGCTGTGGCGGGTCAGCCGTGAGGAGGCGGTGCTGGCGGTGGCCGCAGCCCTCGGGGTCATCGTCTTCAACGTGCTGGTCGGCGTGCTGCTCGCGGTGAGCCTGTCCATCATCGTCGCCCTCGGACGGATCGCCCGGCCTCACGATGCCGTCCTCGGAGATCGACCAGAGCTCGACGGGTGGGTCGAGGTCGACGCCCACCCCAGCGCCCGAACCGAACCCGGGCTCCTCGTCTACAGGTTCGACGCACCGCTGTTCTTCCTGAACACCGAGCGATTCCGCACGCGGGTGCTCGACGCCCTGGAGGCCAACCCGGGGAGCGAGGAGTGGCTGGTCCTGGACTTCGAGGGGGTCGGGGCACTCGACGCCTCGGCGCTTGACGGGCTGGCCGACCTCGTGGAGCAGCTGGGGCGGACCGGCATCAGCCAGGTCGCCGTCGCCAGGGCCAACGAGTCCGTCGTGCGGCGCCTGCGCAGGGTCGACCTGGTGGAGCCCGCGGGAGCCCTGCGGGTCTACCCGACCATCAACGCGGCCGTTCGCGCGTTCCGGGGCCGTCGGGAGCAGCACCACCCCGGGGACGCGGAGTGAGCACGCCCACCCGCCGGGCTACCAGCCGCGCTCGGCCAGGCGGTGCGGCTGGGGGATCTCCTCGACGTTGATGCCGACCATGGCCTCGCCGAGACCGCGGGAGACCTTGGCGATCACGTCGGGGTCGTCGTAGAAGGTCGTGGCCTTGACGATGGCCTCGGCGCGCTGCTCGGGGTTGCCGGACTTGAAGATGCCGGAGCCGACGAACACGCCCTCCGCGCCCAGCTGCATCATCATCGCGGCGTCGGCGGGGGTGGCGATGCCGCCCGCGGTGAAGAGCACGACGGGGAGCTTCCCCGTGCGCGCGATCTCGACGACGAGCTCGTGCGGGGCCTGGAGCTCCTTCGCAGCGACGTACAGCTCGTCCTCGGGGAGGTTCTGGAGGCGGCGGATCTGCTGGCGGATGGCTCGCATGTGCGTCGTCGCGTTGGAGACGTCACCGGTGCCGGCCTCGCCCTTGGAGCGGATCATCGCCGCGCCCTCGGTGATCCGGCGCAGCGCCTCGCCCAAGTTGGTGGCGCCGCACACGAAGGGAACCGTGAAGTTCCACTTGTCGATGTGGTTGGCGTAGTCGGCCGGGGTCAGCACCTCGGACTCGTCGATGTAGTCCACGCCCATGGACTGGAGCACCTGGGCCTCGACGAAGTGGCCGATGCGCGCCTTGGCCATCACCGGGATCGACACCTCGGCGATGATCCCGTCGATCATGTCGGGGTCGCTCATCCGCGAGACCCCACCCTGGGCCCGGATGTCGGCGGGAACGCGCTCCAGGGCCATCACGGCGACCGCGCCGGCATCCTCGGCGATCCGGGCCTGTGCGGCGGTGACGACGTCCATGATCACGCCGCCCTTGAGCATCTCGGCCATGCCTCGCTTGACGCGGGTCGTACCGGTGGTGGGGGTGCTCTGTTCTTCGGTCATGGCGCTCAGTGTAAATCCGAGGAAGCCCGCTCCGGAACCCGGCCTAGACACGTGCGGATGCCGGGCGGCCACGGGTGGGCCTCGGCTCAGGAGCGCAGCGAGACGGGCAG
>JBDTDY010000135.1:0-4561 GCA_039922835.1 Ornithinibacter sp. | reverse complement strand
CCCAGAGCTCCATCCCGTCCCCGCGCGCCAGTCGGCTGACGACGGCGTCGGCCATGTGCCTCGAGACGGGCTCGCCGAACGCCTCGTCCTGCATCGCGCACATCGCCCGCACGTCGGTCTCAGCGGTGACGGACCTCAGGGTCACGCCGTCCGGAACCGCGACGTCGGCGACCAGGCCGCTCAGCGGGCCGAGCATGATCGACTCGGCCTCCTCCGAGACGAAGCCGGCCGTCACGAGGGACTCGTGCAGGCCGGGAGCGATGTCGTGCCCACGGGTCTTCCACTCGACCCGCTCGATGGCAGGGTCGCGGCGGAAGTGGTCGAGGGCCTGCCCGACCCAGTCCCTGATCGTGGTGGCGTCCGCCCCGTCGAGATCCTGGTAGGTGATGAACCCCCTCCCGCCCTGGAACGTCACCAGCCGCAGCGGTCCGAGCCGCGAGACCGCGAGGGCGCTCGGCGTCTCCGCGTCGGTCCGCAGCTGGGTGTCGTAGGCGTGGAGCAGGTCTCGGGTCGTCGTCATCACGTGCATCATGACGAATGAGGTGACCTCCACGCCACCGGATTCCAGGACAGCGCACCGGCATACAGTCTCCTCGCATGAGCACCGCACTCGTCACCGGCGCGTCTGCCGGCATCGGCACGGCCTTCGCGAAGCGTCTCGCCGCAGAGGGACGTGACCTCGTGGTCGTGGCCCGCGACCGGGCGCGCCTGGAGGCACTGGCCCGGGACCTGGAGGGCCGTCACGGCGTGCACGTCGAGGTCCTCGTCGCAGACCTCGCCCAGCGCGACCAGGTGGAGGAGGTGTGTCGCAGGCTGTCAGACCCCTCACGACCCGTCGACCTCTTGGTCAACAACGCGGGGTTCGGGTTCCGGGCATCGTTCCTGGACAACGAGATCGCCCAGGAAGAGTCCGGTCTCGACGTCATGGTCAGAGCGGTCGTCCTCACCTGCCACGCCGCGGCGCGCTCGATGCGGGAGCGCGGGCACGGCAGGATCATCAACGTCTCGTCGGTCGCGTCCTTCCTGAGCAACGGCACCTACTCCGCCGCGAAGTCCTACGTCACGGTCTTCTCCGAGGCGCTCGCGAGCGAGTTGGCAGACACGGGCGTCACCGTGACCGCGCTCTGTCCGGGTTTCACCCGCACCGAGTTCCACGACCGAGCCCGCATGCAGGTCTCGGCGCTTCCGGGCTTTCTCTGGCTCGACGCGGACACCGTCGTCCAGGAGGCGCTCTCCGACGCGGCCCGCGGGAAGGTCCTCTCGGTGCCGGGGGCTCAGTGGAAGGTCGTGACCGCCGTGATCCGCGCACTGCCCCGCTCGGCGCTACGCGGCGGCGCGATGCGGCGCCTGGACCGGTTCCGGCGCCGCGGCTGAGGCGGTATCACCGGAGCGCACCAGGCCCTCTTCACAGGTGTCCGCACCGCGCGGCACACCTGAGCAAGGAGATCGACATGCAGGCTTCCTGGACGTTCCTCGCGAAGATCGGCGCCATCCCGCCCGAGGCATACGACGCGATCTTCCCCCAGGGCCCCCTCCAGCATGGCCACGTCGTGCGGCAGCGCGGTCTCGAGGTCGCGCTCAATCCCCAGCCGCTGCCGCCCGTGGAGGTGGAGGTCGGCGCGGTCCAGCTTCGCAACCTCCTGCTCTCCTCGATCATCATCGTCGGTGGGCGTGGCGGGGCCAGCGCCTTCATGGAGGACATCGACGACTGGTGTGGCACCGGGTGGCCCCACAGGTGGCCGAACCCGAAGGCCTCGGCAGGCTGGGACGGCAGCATGGTCTTCGCGGGGGCAGCCCTGGCAGCGGCCGGCCTCGCCGCGCAGTACGACCACGCACCCGAGATGCAGGAGGCTCTGGGCAAGGCGGCCGAGCAGCTGGCTGCGCAGTCCGTGGGCGGCTGATCGCGGGTGGCCTGACCTACCATTATCGGATGGGCCCGGCCGCTGAGCCGGTGGTGCTCCACGAGTACCGCCACCTGCTGCGCACCGCCTCCGCCGACTGGCAGGAGACGGCACACCGCCACGCGCTGTGGTCGTTCTCCCCGCGATTGCGCTCGGAGGTTCTCGTGGGGCTGCAGGCCGTGCTGCTCGCCGGAACCCGGCTCCGGCCGGACGACGTGCACGCCGTGTCTCGCCTCATCGTGCTCGCGGAGCGTCGCCGGCCGCGCACGGTGCTCGACGGTCTGCCTGCTCACCTCGTGGAGCAGCTTGCGATCGCGGTCGTGTCGAGCCCGGCGGGGCAGATGCTCGCGGTGGGGATCGACGTGTGGGACGGGTCGGAGCCGCCGAGGCGCCCGGAGAACCCTCCCGAGCGCGACCACCACCAGCGCTGGCACGAGCAGCGCGCCACCCCCGGGCTCGGTATCGACGAGGCGTGGTACCTCCCGGCGCGGGCGTCACGGCGTCGCGAGCGGGGTTGAGCGGGGCTGAGCGACACGGCATACCGTAGGGGTGTGACCGACATCGCCGCCGACCGCGCCCGCCTCCTGGAGATCATCCGAGCCAAGGCCGTGGTCCACGGCAGGGTGACGCTCTCCTCGGGACGAGAGGCCGACTACTACGTCGACCTGCGACGGATCACCCTGGAGGGGGAGGCCGCACCGCTCGTCGGGCGGGTGATGCTCGACCTCACCGCAGACCTGGAGTTCGATGCCGTCGGCGGGCTCACGCTCGGCGCAGATCCCGTGGCGACCGCCATGCTGCACGCTCGCGCCGCAGCCGGTGGTCACCTCGATGCGTTCGTGGTGCGCAAGGAGGGCAAGGCCCACGGCCTGCAGCAGCGCATCGAGGGCCCCTCCATCCACGGTCGCCGGGTGCTGGTCGTGGAGGACACCTCCACGACCGGGTCCTCGCCCCTGGATGCCGCTCGCGCCGCGCAGGAGGCGGGGGCGACGGTGGTCGCGGTCGCCACCATTGCCGACCGCAACACCGGCGCGGCAGAGCGTTTCGCCGAGGCCGGGCTGGACTACCGGCACGCCTTCGGGCTCACCGACCTCGGGCTGGCCTGACGCGGCCTGCTGCGTCGGCCGCGATCACGACGAGCATCACGACACCGGTGAGCACTGCTGCGGCTGCCGCCCACCGTGGGTCGAGCAGCCAGGCCAGGCCCATCCCGATCGCGCCGATGAGTGCCATGAGGGTGCCGAGTCGGGTGAACATCGGCGTGTGGAACGCGGCGGCGAACGGCAGGAAGTGCAGGCCCACGGCCACCACGATGACCGCCGGTCGCAGGCCCGGCCGGTCCGCGGCATCCACGATTGCCGTGCCGAGGCGGATCAGGAGGAGCATCCCCAGCACGCTGGCGAGGTAGACCAGCCTGGATCGCGGTGCCACGGGCGTGATGGGCCCGAAGTCCCGCCGCGCCCCGAACACCTGCCAGAGGTAGACGGCGAGCGCCACGGCCCAGGCGAGCACGGCCACGAGTGGCCACGGCGTGGGCAGCAGCTCACGGTTGGCCATGACGAACACGCTGGCGCCGACCGCGCCGATGATCGTGCCCCACACGCGGGGGTCCCAGATCCGATGGATGCCGCGGACCCCCGCGACAGGTGCGAGGTGCTGGTCGGCTGAGGCGGTCATTGATCCACCCTGACACCCGCGGACCCCGTCGAGTGAACAGAACACGCCGTCTGCGCGAAGGCGCAGACGGCGTGTCCTGTTCACTCAACGGAATGTCGCATCCGTCATGGTGCTCAGCGGTGGGCGTACTCCTTGACCTCGCCGCTGTTGACCCGCTCGTAGTAGGAGTGGATCTCCTTGCGGATGACCCGTGCCAGGAGGTACAGGCCGATGATGTTGGGGATACCCATGAGGAAGATCATCGAGTCGGAGAAGTTGATGACCGGCCCGAGGGCGGCGGCCGAGCCGACGACGGTGAAGACCAGGAAGACGCCCTTGAAGATGTTCTCCGCGAGGACGTTGTTGCCGAAGAGGTAACCCGTGGCCTTCATCCCGTAGTAGGACCAGCTGATCATCGTCGAGAACGCGAAGAGCACGACGGCGATGGCCAGCACGATCGGGAACCATGGCAGCACCGTCTCGAACGACCTCGACGTGAGGTCGACCCCACCGAGCTTGGACGCATCGGGGTCGGCGTAGGTCTTGGTGATGACGATCGTCAGGGCGGTCGCCGTGCAGACGACGACCGTGTCGATGAACGGCTCGAGCATGGCCACGAAGCCCTCCGTGGCGGGCTCCTTGGTCTTGACCGCGGAGTGGGCCACAGAGGCCGAGCCGAGGCCCGCCTCGTTGGAGAACGCGGCGCGCTGGAAGCCGACGATGAGGGCACCGATCACCCCGCCGGTGACACCTGCACCGGTGAAGGCGCCGGCGAAGATGTCCCCGATGGCGCCCGGCACCGAGCCGATGTTGGCGAGGATGACGATGGCGCAGGAGATGAGGTAGAGCCCCGCCATGAACGGCACGATCTTCTCGGTGACCTTGGCGATGCTCTTGATGCCGCCGATGATGACGGCACCCACCGCGACCGCGAAGATGATGCCGAGGATCCACGGCGCGTCGGCGAAGAAGCTGTCCTCGCCGCCGGTGACCGAGATGATCTG
>JBDTDY010000134.1:0-3638 GCA_039922835.1 Ornithinibacter sp. | reverse complement strand
CGTCATCATCAGCCTCCTTCACTTCCGACCCTAACGGAGAGGGTGGGTCGCGGTGGAGGGAGGATGCGGCAAGCCGGCTTCAGCGGGCACTGCGGGCGAGCACCAGGTAGCCCTGGGCCGCGAGGATGATGACGATCGCGGCGATCTTGTCGGCGGGCAGGGTGACGCCGAAGTGCACCTTGTCGAGGATCACGAGGCTCACCTGAAGCAACACGATCCACCCCATGGTGACGACGGCCAGCTCCGCATACTGCAGCGACGAGGCGTAGACCCAGAAGAGCACTGCAAAGGCCAGGAGCCCGAAGCCGAGGGCTGCGGTGTTGTGGCGCTCGGCCCACTCCTTCGCGGCCATCGCCCCGAGGAGGTCCAGACCCGCCAGCGCCGCCATCGCCAGCGTCGCCACGACCGGCAGGGGCCAGTCCGACGGGAGCCTGATCAGTGGCAGGGCAGGCAGTGCTGACACATCAACCTCCACGGACATCGGGCCACGGGTGCGGTCCACTTCTTCAGGAGGAGTGCGGTGGGTCGGTGATACGTGGAACGGGGCGGCGACTCCGGATGCCGCGAGGTCAGTCGTTCCAGACGTGCCCGACCCGCTCGGCGATCCGTAGGCCGTGGGCCCGCGCTGTCTCGAAGGCGCCCACACCGCGACTCATGTCGAGCGGGTTAGCGCCCATCGCCCACAGGTCCTTGGGGTCGGGCACGACAAGGATGGTGCGGCTGCGCGGTCGAAGGCTGCGCAGCTGCACCGGCGGGAGGTCCTTCACGTGGGAGGCCACCGGGTAGGGCGACAGCGCGACGACGCGGTCGTGGCCGATGGCGAGGTCAGCGTTGGCGATGCTCCGCAGGCCCCCGTCGACGTAGCGACGGCCACCCACCTCCACCGCCGGGAAGACACCCGGGACGGCACAGCTTGCTGCGACAGCCCGCTCGAGCGGCACACCGCTCGTGTTGTCGAACACGACCGACGTACCGGTCTCGGCGTCGACCGCCGTGATGTAGAGACGGCCCTCCGGCCAGGGCACCCCGGTGAGACCGAGCCCGATGGCCGCCAGCCACTCCTCCTCGGTGGTGGTGCTCGCCGACAGCGCAGCACGACCCACGAAGGAGCGTCCCCGGCGAGGGTCGAGGTCCAGCTGCGCGCGGAGGTAGCGCAGGGCATCGGACGGCCCCAGGCTCCCGTAGCTCGCCAGGGGCGCCCCGGACTGGATGCGCGCGAAGGCGTTTCCCTCATCGGTGCCGACCCGCAGGTGAGCCGCGACCATCGAGCCGGCCGAGGTGCCGATCATGGTGTCGGCTTCGCGCACGTCGACGGCGCCGTCACGCAGGCCGATGACGATTCCGGCCTCCCACGCGATCCCCGTGGCACCACCACCGGCGAGCACGAAGGCCCGCTTCAGGCCCTCGGTCGCGGGTTGCCAGTCACTGAAGGGCCGGTCGGAACCGACCAGCGCCGGGGTCGCGACCTCGGTGCCGCCTGCTGGGTGGTCCGCGTGGACCAGGTGCTCGCTCACCCGATCATTGTCCGGGAGTGCGTCGTCGGGTTCCACCGTGTGGCGCGTGAGGGTGCTCACCCCGAGGCCTCTGGCGGGGCCCCTACCGCGCCCAGCGCGAGGCAACGGCGTCGTCGAGCACGCGCACGTGCTCGATCGGCACGCTGAACAAGCCCTCATCGACCCGCACCTGGCACCTGACCGCCCCCACGAGCTCGACCTCCCCGACAGCGTGCTGCCAGGCCCCCGGCGCGGTGATCTCCACGAGGTCACCCAGGGCCGGTGCGAGCCCCGCGGAACGCACCACCGCCGCGTCGCGGGCCACCGAAGCCAGCGCAGCGGCATACCCCGGTGTCATCGGCGCGGGGCGACCCTTGAAGGCCCAGCTGAACAGGTGTGTGGCATCAAACGTGCGTGAGCACCTGCCGCACGACATCAGGCGGGTGGGGGCACGGTGGCGGTGCTTCTCGTGCCCGGCGGGGCAGCGCCCGACCCAGTCGCCGGGCACGCGCGGCGCATCGGCGGGGACGCACCGCTCCCCCGACGAGCCGATCTCACGGGCCTTGGCGCGCCAGATCGCATCGTGGCCGTGCTGCGGCCCCACGATGGCGTGGGCGATCTCGTGGAGGATCGTGTCGAGCACCTCCTCGTCGGAGTGCAGCGTGGTCAACGGCGTGCTCAGACCGATCTGTCGACGGCCGAACCGGCAGACCCCCGCTCGGGTCTTGGCGCGGTCGGCGACGATGGACCAGCCCTCGAGGTCGTGCTCGCGCAGCAGGCGGCGACCCAGGGCGAGTGCCTTGGTCATCTCCATCTGCGCCTCCTGCTCCGATGTGCGTGAGGCGAGAGTATTCGGGGCCGCCGACACCAGGTGCGAGCGGCGCGGCGATCGACCGATCCTGTGGATATCGCGCGGTGCTGGACGAGGCTGTGGAGGAGTGCCGAGGCCCCACGATGGTCGAGCCGAGCTCAGCCGGGCGCAGGAGTCGCTCAGCCGGTGCACGAGGCGCTCAGCCGGTGTAGAGACGCGCCTTGGCTTCTCGGATGACCAGGGTGGTCGGCGCGCCGGCGAGGTCGACCTCACCTGGGATGTCGAACCACTGGCTGCCACCCACCCGGAACTGACCGGTGTAGACGATGTCGGCGCGCACCTCGTGCGTTCCGGGAGTGGTGTAGGTCGCGGTGATGTCGCCCGTGGGGTGCGGGCCACCCAAGGACGTCGTCGGGCCGATCGTGCTCTCGCCGAGGTGGTAGGTGATCGATTTCAGGCGGGGCCGGACCTGGATCGTGTAGCCGAGCAGGGTCGCCGGATCGGGGGTGTCGACCTCGTCGGGCCCGAAGCCCTGATCGGGGAACTTCACCTCGAAGTAGGTGCGGAGGTTCACAAGGGTCACGTCGCCCTCGGGCTGGATGTTGACGGTCGGCAGCGTGAAGTCGGTGTTGTGGAACGCCTCTTGGATCATGGCCATCGTCAGCGCACGCGCGGCACCGGGAACGTATTGCGGAAAGCACGTCGCGCCTCGACCCCGCCATTGACCTGCTGCACCTGCGACCGGTATGCCGTCCAGCCCTACCTCCCGGCTGAAGATCGCGACAGCCGGGCCGAGCCCCTCAGGGTCGGTGTTGCCGGCACATCGCAGAATGGCTGGAGTGCAAAAGACGTCGGCTCCGACCTCACCAGGACCCAAGCCGCAGTCAGCCGTGGCCGCGAACTCGACGACCGGGCCCTCTTTCGGTGACAGAAGGACCTCTCGCGCGAGGTCCTTCGTCCTTTGCTTGTTCAGGAGAATCCGAACACCGCCTGGAGCGGTATCTCCGGCGGCACCAGCAAGAGCAGCATCCGGCACAAGTACGGCCAGAGCGACTACTGAACCCACAGTTAACCAACGTCGTAGACGAGCCATCTGTCCCCCACCCAACGCAACGCCACAGTGCGATCAAAGTTCTTCTTCTGGTCCGTCAGGACGACTGCTCCTGCACTGTCCACGACGTTCGAAAGGTTCTGGACCAAGGACGCGTCGAGGTACTGCTGCCCCTCCGGAGCATCCTTGGCTACTGCGATCTTGACGACGTCGATCGGAACCTCGCGATAGCGCTGCCCGTCCCTCTCAAGATCCGAGGCGGTCTTGGTGAGAGCCGCGCACG
>JBDTDY010000133.1:0-9756 GCA_039922835.1 Ornithinibacter sp. | reverse complement strand
TAGACGGTCCCTGACGCGATCCGCTCCCTGATCTCCTCGACCGCGGTCTCGTAGGCCACTCGGTCCAGGCTGGTCCTCCATCGGTCGCCGACCGGTGTCCAGCCATTGCGCCCACCCCGCTCCGCGCGCGCCCCGGGGTCCTGGACGACCTCGCCCATCCTGACCGCGGTGAAGCATCCCTCGAAAGTGAGCACGACGACCCAGAAGCCCTCGCCGATGTCGTCCGGGTCATGAGTGACCGCGACCACGCCTCGGGCCACCAGTGATCCGAACCGCGCCTCCGACACAGAACGAATCGTATGCCGTCCCTTGGCCTGCGACTCGATGTCGGCTACCCGAGACGGAGGGCGACGTCGGCGCGCGGCATCGTCGATCGGACGAGGGCGGCATTCGGCTCGTCCACGGCCTCGACCCACGCCGCGGCCTCCTCCTCGGACCGGCCGAAGCGCACGTGCCTGGCACGCAGCCAGTCCGAGCGGGATCCGTCGTCCACGTGCAGCGCGCACGACAGGTCCAGAAGCGGCGCGACCCGAGCCCACAGGCCCTCCGACACGAGGAGGTAGTTCCCCTCGGTCACCACCACCGAGGTTTCGGACAGCACCGGGATCGAGCCCGCGACGGCTTCCTCGATGGAGCGCTCGAACGCGGGAGCGTAGACGGTCTCGTCGGTGCTGGTGCGCAGACGGTGGAGGAGCGCGGCGTAACCCAGCGCGTCGAAGGTGTCGGGTGCCCCCTTGCGCGCCGCCAGCCCCAGCCGAGCGAGCTCGACATTCGCGAGGTGGAAGCCGTCCATCGGCACCACGGTCGTGACGGCGCCGTGGGACCCGAGGTCCTCGGCAAGCGCCTGCGCCACCGTCGACTTGCCGGAGCCTGGCTCTCCGACGAGGCCGACGACGACCCGGCGCTGCGCACCAAGGTCCTGAAGAGTTGCGAGAACCCGTTCCGTCAGGTCGGTGATCGAGGTCAGGGTCTGCATGCGGCTCCGATCCAGTGGGTGCTGAGGGGCTCAAGGCTTGGTGGGAGGACGCGCTGTTGCACCTTGTTCGACACCACGGTGGCACGGCCCACGAAGAAGCGGCGCAGCTCGTCGCGGTCCTCGCGCCGGTCATGAGAAGAGGTCACGATCAGCGAAGGGCCTTTGCCTTGAGCGCAGCGAACTCGTCCGGGGTGATGGCGCCGGAGTCGAGCAGCCGCTTGCCCTGTTCGATCTGGTCGGTTGCGCTGCTGCCCGCGGTGCCACCTGCCACGGAGCGGATGTAGTCCGCTTGGGCCGCGCGCATGGTCTCGGCGTCCTTGACGCTGCGCTCGGCCATGCCGCCGCCACGCAGGGTGAGGTAGACGATCGCGGTGACGAGCGGGAAGAAGATGAGGCAGACGAGCCAGACCGCCTTCATGGCGCCCGATACGGTCTTGTCTCGGAAAAGGTCGAGGATGATGCTGAACATCGCCATCAGATAAGCGATGAGGGCGAACGCAATGAAGATCAGCCAGACGGCGTCCCAGAACGACATGTTGACCCTTTGACGGGATCACCCCACTGTTTGGAGTGATGCACACTCACATCCTATTCGCGGAAAGCCATGCCGGGCTTCCCTCTCGCGCGGGCACCGTCGGCGCCTCGGACCGCGGTCAGGTCCATGGCTCGCGCCCTCTCGGCGGTCGGAGCGGCTCCCCCGTGGGCCGCGGGCCACCACCACGCGTCTCGCGGGCACGCAGGGCGCTGGGGGTGCTCACGGACCAGACCGTCCACCATCGCGCTCATGCTCAGGTGCAGCCGATCCGTGAGGCCCTCAGCGCACTCCCCCGCTCGGGGACGAAGGGGCTCGCCGACGACCAGTCGCACCGCATACCCACGGCGCAGCGAGAGGTGACCACCGACGGTCCACACGCGATGGAGCCCCCAGTGAACGACCGGGACCAGTGGAGCACCCGTGGCGATGGCGAGGTATGCCGCTCCACGCCGGAGATCGCCGCGGTCCTTCAGGAGGAACGCGTGGCCGATCGTCGCCTCGGGATAGACACCGACCACCTCGCCGCGCCGAAGGGCTCGCAAGGCGTGCCGCGCAGCAATGGCCCCGTGTCGGCGGTCGACGGGAATGTGGCCCATGCCTCGCATCAGGGGCCCGCCGACGACGGATCGGAACACCGACTGCTTGGCCATGAAGCGGACGAGTCGTCCGCGCCCCACCGCTGGGAGGCCGACGAGCAAGAAGTCGACGAAGCTGCTGTGGTTCGCTGCGATCACCACCGGTCCGGTGGTCGGGACGTTGGCTGAACCCACCACGTCGATCTTCAGGTCGAGGGCCCAGAAGATGCCGCGGGCCACCTTCACGACGGCGCGATAGAGGGTGTCTTTCACGAAGGTGGTTCGGAGCCGACGGCCCACCGGTTGTGGCGCGACCCGCGAAAGTGCGGGAGATTTGCTGAAAACCCCTGCGCCCCATAGATTGACGGGACCAGCCAGGAGGTTGCGGTGCGGTCATCGAGGGTCGGCTCGGTCTCAGGGGAGCACGGCGCCAGCAAGGCTGGGCCACCCGCTGTCGGCGGGTCGCTGGATCCGGGGAACGCCGCCAGCCAGCGGGTGCGCTCGGCTCCACGAGTGCCGAGTTGGGGCCTGAAGGTGGTCATGGCCGTCTCCGGCACCGTCTTCGCGCTCTACGTGCTGGTGCACCTGTTCGGCAACCTCAAGGTGTTCACCGGTTCTGAGCCGTTCAACGACTACGCGCACTGGCTGCGGACCGTCTTGGTTCCGTTCCTCCCCCGTGAAGGACTCCTGTGGATCGTCCGCGTTGCCCTCCTCGCCTGCCTGGTCGCCCACGTGTGGGCTGCCGTCGTCATCACGCTGCGGGCTCGAGCATCACGGGGACCTCACCGGCGCAAGGGGATGTGGCTGACGTCCTTCACTGCGCGCACCATGCCCCTGACCGGCGCGCTCCTGCTCGCCTTCGTCGCCTTCCACGTCCTCGACCTCACGACAGGTACTCCAGGGGTGGCCCCGGCATCCTTCCGTCCCGCCAGCCCAGACAGTTCGCACGCCTACGAGAACCTCGTGGCGAGCCTTCAGCGACCCGTGGTGGCCGGGTTCTACGCCGTGACGATGCTCGCCCTCGGGCTGCACCTGGCCCACGGGCTGTGGACCGTCGTGACCGACCTGGGTGGCACCGCGCCTCGGCTGCGCACCGCCGGCCGGGCACTGGCAGGCGGGCTGGCCCTGCTGGTCGTGCTCGGGAACATCCTCATTCCCATCGCGGTCCTCACCGGACTCGTGTCATGAACCGGGCCGACGGATGGAGCGCGCCCGCGTGCACCGCACCGGGCACTCGGGCTGGGGGCATCCTCGACCCGCGGACGCCCGACGGCCCAGCGGCGACCGCATGGCAGCGCCGCAAGCTCGACTACGCGCTGGTGAACCCGGCGAACCGTCGCCGCTTCAAGGTGATCGTGGTCGGCACCGGCCTCGCCGGGTCCGGGGTCGGCGCCGCCCTCGGCGAGCTCGGCTACGACGTGGAGTGCTTCACCTATCACGACGCCCCCCGTCGGGCGCACTCGGTGGCCGCCCAGGGCGGCATCAACGCCGCCGGTGCGAGCACGCTGGACAACGACTCCCTCGAACGGTTCGTGCGGGACACCGTCAAGGGTGGGGACTTCCGGGGCCGGGAGGCGGATGCGTTCCGCCTTGGCGAGGAGTCGATGCGGGTGGTGAACCACCTCACCGCGATCGGCGCCCCGTTCGCCCGGGAGTATGGCGGCACCCTCGCAACCCGGTCCTTCGGCGGGGTGCAGGTCTCGCGCACCTACTACGCGCGAGGGCAGACCGGCCAACAGCTGCAGGTCGCGAGCGCCCAGGCGCTGCTGCGACAGGTCTCTGCCGGCACGGTGACGTTGCGGACCCGGCACGAGATGCTCGACCTCGTCCTCGACGAGGGGCGCGTGGGTGGGGTGGTCATGCGCAACCTCGTCTCGGGCGAGATCACCGCGCACACCGCGCACGCCGTCATCTTGTGCACCGGTGGCTACGGCAACGTCTTCTACTTCTCCACCCTCGCCAAGAACTCCAACGCCTCCGCCGCCTGGCGTGCGGTCCAGCACGGGGCACACCTCGCGTCCCCGTCGTTCGTCCAGTTCCACCCGACCGCGCTGCCTGTCAGCTCGCCCTGGCAGTCCAAGACCATCCTGATGAGCGAGTCGTTGCGCAACGACGGACGGATCTGGGTGCCTGAGCAGCCCGGTGACGAACGCGACGCGGGTTCCATCCCGGAGGGCGAACGCGACTACTACCTCGAACGCAGGTACCCGGCATTCGGCAACCTCACTCCGCGCGACGTCGCCTCACGCGCCGCCACCGAGCAGATCCGCTCCGGTCGGGGCGTCGGCCCGTTGCGCAACAGCGTCTACCTCGACTTCCGCGACCCCATCGCTCGACTGGGGCGCGACACCATCGCCGAACGCTACGGCAACCTCTTCGACATGTACGAGCGGGCCACCGGGGAGGACCCCTACGTGGTGCCGATGCGCATCGCCCCTGGGGCGCACTTCACCATGGGTGGGCTGTGGAGCGACTACGACATGATGACGTCACTGCCCGGGCTCTTCGTCGGGGGTGAGTGCGGGTGGGGCTATCACGGTGCCAACCGCCTCGGTGCGAACTCACTGCTGTCGGCGTGCGTCGACGGGTGGTTCACCCTCCCCTACTCGGTGCCCAACTACCTTGCGCCGCTGCTGGGCACCACTCCCCTGGCCCAGGACTCCCTCGCCGTGCTTGATGCACTGGCACGCACCCGTGCACGGGTCGACCGGTTGCTGGGCGTGCGCGGAACCCGTGGCCCGGCATCCTTCCACCGCATCCTGGGCGACATCCTCTACGAGGGCTGCGGCGTCAGCCGCACGCGGGAGTCGCTGACGCAGGCCATCACCGACATCCGCGAGTTGCGGGAGCGCTTCTGGAACGAGCTGCGCGTGGTCGGTGGCGGCCAGCGGATGAACCAACAACTGGAGTATGCCGGGCGGGTCGCCGACTACCTCGAGCTCGCAGAGCTGATGTGCGTCGACGCACTGGACCGGGAGGAGTCGTGCGGGGCGCACTTCCGCACCGAGCACGAGGTGGACGGGGAGGCCGCGCGCGACGACGAGCACTGGTCCTTCGCCTCCGCCTGGCAGCTCGACGGCGACGGCGGGTTCACCCGGTGGCACGAACCCCTGTCATTCGAGAGCGTCTCCCTGTCGAGGAGGAACTACGCATGAGGCTGGTCATCGACGTCTGGCGACAGGAGGGGCCCCTGGCCGACGGGTGGTTCCAGACCCACGAGGTCGACGACGCGACACCCGAGATGTCACTCCTGGAGCTGCTGGACCGCCTCAATGACCAACTGGTGGATGCCGGGGACGAACCAGTGGTCTTCGACTCCGACTGTCGCGAAGGGATCTGCGGAGCGTGTGGGGTCACCGTCGACGGCAACCCGCACGGGCCGCGCAAGAACACCCCGAGCTGCCACCAGCGGCTCGCTGCGTACCGGGACGGGCAACGCATCCGGATCGAGCCGCTCCGGTCCGCGGCCTTCCCTGTCGTCCGCGACCTGGTCGTGGACCGCAGCGCCCTCGACCGGGTCATCGCCGCTGGCGGTCACGTCGGCGTGCCGGGTGGGTCCGCCCCCGATGCGAACACCATTCCGGTGGCTCACGACCAGGCGGAACGAGCCCTCGACATGGCAGCGTGCATCGGCTGCGGTGCGTGTGTTGCCGCGTGCCCCAACGGCGCCGCACACCTCTTCGTCGGCTCCAAGCTCGCCCACCTGTCACTCCTTCCGGCCGGCCGACCGGAGCGGGGCAGGCGAGCCAGGGCGATGCTGGCCGAGATGGAGCAGGACTTCGGTCCTTGCTCGCTCTACGGGGAGTGCGCGGATGTGTGCCCCGCCGGCATCCCGCTCACCGCCATCGCGTCGGTGAACAAGGAGGGGCTGCGCAGCTTCCTGCGGCGCAAGGACGACTGACCTTTCACACACCCGCCGGCCGGCGTCAGTCGCCCACGGTCTCGGGGGCAAGGGGGCTGGTCATCCTCGAGGGGTCGAGGATGGCGTCGAGCTCGGCGCGCGTCAGGAGGCCCTTGTCGATGACCAGGTCGTAGACACTCGCGCCGGTGCTCAGCGCCTCCTTGGCGATGCCGGAGGACCGTTCGTAGCCCAGCAGCGGGTTGAGCGCCGTCACGAGGCCGATCGAGCGCTCGACGTAGCCGCGGCAGACCTCGCGGTTCGCCGTGATGCCGCGCACGCACCGGCTCGTGAGCACGATCACCGCGTTGGTGAGGATGCTCAGTCCCTGGAGGAGGTCGTACGCCATGATCGGCTCGGCCATGTTGAGCTCGAACTCGCTGGCCTCGGCGGCGATGCCGACTGTCGTGTCGAACCCGATGATCTGGTAGCAGACCTGGTTGACCATCTCTGGCACCACCGGGTTGACCTTGCCCGGCATGATCGAGGAGCCCGGCTGCATGGGAGGCAGGTTGATCTCGTTGAGCCCGGCACGTGGTCCGCTGGAGAGCCACCGCAGGTCGTTGCAGATCTTGGACACCTGGATCGCGACGCGCTTCATCGCGCCGGAGAGATAGGCGAACTCGCCGGAGTCCTGGGTGGACTCCACGAGATCGCCGGCCAGGGTCAGTGGCATCCCCGAGATGGCGACCAACTTGGCGGTGACGAGCGGGGCATAGCCGGGCGGGCTGTTGAGGCCGGTCCCGATGGCAGTCGCGCCCATGTTGATCTCGTGAATCTCCCGCGTGGCGTGCTCGAGCACCCGGCGGGCCGACTCGACCATCCCGGCATACGCCCCGAACTCCTGCCCCAAGGTCATGGGGACGGCATCCTGGTTCTCGGTGCGGCCCATCTTCAGCACGTCCGAGAACTCCCCCGACTTCTCGCGCAGCGCGACGGAGAGCTCATCCAGGGCGTCGAGCGCCTGACGCACCGTGAGCAGCAGTGCGATCTTGACCGAGGTGGGGTAGGCGTCGTTCGTGGACTGGGAGAGGTTCACGTGGTCCAGCGGGTGGAGGTGCGTGTACTCACCCCGGCGGTGACCCAGGAGCTCCAGCGCACGGTTGGCGATGACCTCGTTGGCGTTCATGTTCGTCGAGGTGCCCGCCCCGCCCTGGATCATGTCCACCACGAAATGTCGTCGGAGCCGGCCTGCCATGATCTCTTCGCACGCCGTGGCGATCGCCTGCGCCCTGTCGCCATTGAGCACTCCGAGGTCGTGGTTCGCTTCTGCAGCAGCCTTCTTGACCATGGCGAGCGCAATGCACAGTGAGCCGAAGTGGTGAAGTCGTTGACCGGAGATGGGGAAGTTCTCCATGGCCCGCAGGGTCTGCACGCCGTAATAGGCACTGTCAGGCACCTCCCGCTCGCCCAACGAGTCGTGCTCCAGGCGCGTGGTCCCGACCGGCTCGAGCGGGTCCCCGTGCTCGGCCAGCCGGGCGGTGGCGACCCCGAGCCGGTCCCGCAGCCGCTGGGCGACGCGCAGGATCAGATCGGACCAGAACTCCGGCCTTTCCTCGCGCAGGCGCGTCGCCTCGGCGCTGCCCAGCGCCAGCAGCTCCACGGGCATCGTCGAGCGGGCTGAGAGCGCGTGCGGGCCCTCCTCACCCAGCAGGAAGCCCTCGTAGAGCATCGCGCCCCGCGACACGAGACTCACCCTGCGCGGATCACCGTGGCGACCGTGCAGCAGCTCCAGCTCCCCGGACAGCAGCACACCGAACCACTCGCTCGGTGAGCCCTCCTGGGTGATCCAGTCCCCCGCCGGGAACGCACGGACGTGCCCGTAGTCGCTCAGCACGTCAACGAAGTGCTGGTCGGTGTCGTTCACCCCTTCGGACGGGATGGCGTCGACGTGTGCAGCGCCGCTCGATGCGTTCGTGTCGTCGTCGGGCATGAAGGTCCTTTCGGGAAACACCGGGGTTCAGGAGGTGACGAGGATGACGGTCAGGGTGCGGGGGCCGTGGACGCCTTCCACGCGCACGAGCTCGATGTCGCTCGTCGCGCTGGGTCCGCTGATCCAGGTCAGGGGGCGGCCGGCTTCGATGCTGGCCCGCAGCACGGCCACGGCGTCGGGCACTCCCGGGACGATCTGGTGGGTGTGGACGACGCAGACGTGGCGGTCGGGAAGGAGTGAGAGCCCGCGCCGCCCTTGTCCGGGCCCGTGGTCGAGGATGATCGTCCCCGTCTCGGCGATCGCGACGACCGACGTGGTCAACACTGCGGCCACGCCTTCGACGTCACGGACATCAGGGACCTCGGCCTCATCGACGATGCGTGCGCTCACCGCCTTCGTCCATTTGCGCTCGAAGCCCGTCGGGATGATGACTGAGTCGGCGCCGTGGAGGGCTGATGCGACCTCCCCGGCGAGGTCTGCGGGCCCGCAGGTGCGCACGGTGGCGCGGTAGTCCTCCACTCGTTCCACGAAGCGGTCGCTGAGGCGGGTGCGGCGTTGGGCCGGCGCGGTGCGGCCAGGTGAGGAGTCGGTGCCGCCAGTGGGGGCCACGTCGGTGTCCGGGCGGCTGACGGTCGAGGGCACGGGTCGGGAGCCGGTCAGTGCCGAGCGCACCCGGTCGAGGATCTCGGTGCGCGCCGTCGTCGAGTCAGGGATGGTCATCGGTCCCCTCCGTCATGGGTGCGAGCCCACCACTGGCGGAATGTCTCGGTGGGTGGGGTGGGGGAATCCCGGCTCTCGCTCCACCCCGTCAGCGGCCAGGGGAGTCGGCTGAGCCGGGGTCGGGAGTGAAGGCGTCGACCCACCGCCGTGGCTGCCCGTTGCGCGGCCTGCAGGCGGGTGGCGGTGGCAAGGGTGAAGGACCCCGCCTTCATGGCCGCGGCCTCGGCCGATGGGATCCCGCCACGAGCGTCATCGACGATCTGGGTGCGCAGGTGGACGAGCAGCTCGGGGATCTCGATCCGCACGGGGCAGGCGTCGAAACAAGCGCCACACAACGTCGATGCGTAGGGAAGTGCCTTCTCGATCGGACCTTCCCGACCCCGCAGGAGCGGACCGAGCACGGCGCCGATGGGGCCGGGGTAGACCGAGCCGTAGGCGTGCCCACCGACGCGTTCGTAGACCGGGCAGACGTTCAGGCAGGCGGAGCAGCGGATGCACCGAAGTGCTTGACGTCCCACCTCATCGGCAAGCACGTTCGTGCGGCCGTTGTCGAGGAGCACGACGTGCACGTCCTGGGGTCCGTCGCCGGCACTCACCCCCGTCCACATCGTCGTGTAGGGATTCATCCGCTCCCCCGTCGAGGACCGCGGCAACAGCTCCATGAACACGGACAGGTCTTCCCACCTCGGGACGAGCTTCTCGATCCCGACGACACTGATGAGGGTCTCGGGCAGCGTGAGGCACATCCGCCCGTTGCCCTCGGACTCCACGACCACGAGTGTGCCCGTCTCGGCGACAGCGAAATTGGCGCCCGAGACAGCGACCTTGGCGCGCAGGAACTTCTCTCGCAGGTGAAGGCGGGCGGCCTCAGCAAGACCAGCCGGGTCGTCGGTCAGGTCGGCGGGGGCGGGGCGCCCCACGCCCGCCATCTCGCGCTGGAAGATCTCTCGCACCTCCGAGCGGTTGCGGTGGATCGCCGGGACGAGGATGTGGCTCGGCAGGTCGTGGCCCAGTTGCACGATCAGCTCGGCGAGGTCTGTCTCCCACACATCGATACCCGCACCCTCGAGGGCCTCGTTGAGCTCGATCTCCTGAGTCGCCATCGACTTCACCTTGACG
>JBDTDY010000132.1:0-4391 GCA_039922835.1 Ornithinibacter sp. | reverse complement strand
TGCGGGCGTTCTGGCTGAGGTTGCCGTGCAGCTCGACCGCGGGCACTCCCTCGCTGTTGAGCTGTCGTGACAGCTTCTTCGCACGGTGCTTGGTGCGGGTGAAGACCACGGTGCGGCCGGGGGCCGCGACGAGGTCCAGCAGCACCGGCAGGTGGGTGTCAGGGGTGACGTGCAGCACGTGGTGGGCCATCGTCGAGATCGGCGACTGGGCCGAGTCTGCCTCGTGGGTCTTGGGGTCGGGGAGGTAGCGCTTGACGATGACACCGATGCCGGCGTCCAGCGTCGCGGAGAAGAGCATCCGCTGACCGCGCTGGGGCGTCGCGTCGAGCAACCGGCGCACCGCGGGGAGGAAGCCCAGGTCGGCCATGTGGTCGGCCTCGTCGATGATGGTGACCTCGACCGAGCCGAGCGAGACGTGACCCTGCTGGATCAGGTCCTCGAGGCGACCGGGGCAGGCGACGATCACGTCGACGCCGCGACGCATGGCCGAGACCTGCGGGTTCTGGCCGACACCACCGAAGATGGTGCGCGAGGTCAGGCCGAGGGGGGCCGCGAGCGGAGCCATGGCCTCGTCGATCTGGGTGGCGAGCTCGCGCGTCGGCACGAGGATGAGGGCGCGTGGGCGTCCCGGCTGGCGCCGGGTCTCGCTCTGCGAGAGGCGGGTCAGCAGCGGGAGCAGGAACGCGATGGTCTTGCCCGAGCCGGTCCGGCCACGGCCGAGCACGTCGCGCCCCGCGAGGGAGTCGGGCAGCGTCGCGGCCTGGATGGGGGTGGGCGTCGTGATGCTGCTCTTGGCGAGCACGTCGACGAGGGTGGTGGGCACGCCGAGCGCGCCGAAGGTGTCAGTGGACACGAAAAGGATCTCCAAGCAAGTGTGGGGTCACCACGGCGACAACGGCGTCGGCGGCGACTGGTTCGATGTTCTGCCGAGGGCTCTGGGGCCGCGGCGCGTGCGAGGCCCGACCGGTGCGGTGGGCTCGAAGGCATCGACATCAAAGAAGCAGGCCCGTGGCAGAACTGTTCGGGCCGCTTCCGCAAGTGTAGGGCACCTGTGCCGACTCCCCGACCGTGGCGGTGTCTGGCGCAGGGCCGGACACTGACCTCAACGGACGTAGGGGTTCGCGCTCATGACGGATGCGCCAGGAGCCAGCCGAGCACTTGTGCAGCGTGTTGGTCCGGCGGAAACCCCGGGTAGAAGACGTGCTCCACGACGGCGCCGGTGATGACGAGTGTCATTCGCGCATAGAGCCTTTGGCCATCGGCGGGGAACGTCGGCAGCCCGAGCGCACCGGCCAGCTCGTGCCGGGGGTCGGCAAGCATCGCGAAGGGAAGGTGGAGCCGGTCGACGACCTCTTCCTGGTAGTCGGTGGACTGGCTCGACAGGCCGTAGACCGCGGAGGCGCCAGCGGCCACCAGGTCGGCGTGGTGGTCCCGGAAGCCGCACGCCTCCGGTGTGCACCCGCGGGCTCCGGGGATCGCATCCCACCCGGGCGGGAGGTCGACACCGGGACGGCCGGTCATCGGGTAGAGGTAGAGCACGGTGCGCCCGGCGTGGAGCTCATCGAGGGTCACGCTGTCGCCGGAGGTGCTCGGGAAGGTCAGGTGCGGCATCGTGGTGCCCACGAGGTGGGCAGCAGCGCCGTCGTCCTCGGGCGCGGGAAGGCTGCTCGGCAGGTCTGAGAGGTGCGAGATGGTGATGCTCCTCGGTTCGGTGCGGCACCCGAGCGGCATGAAACCGTCGGCCGTGCTCATGCTGCCACCCACCACAGGTGCGTGCATCGGCATACAGTTGCGCGCGTGTCGGGAGCCAGGATGAGCACTGCCGGGAGGCCGCCGTGGTGACCGCGCTCTCCGTGCTGCTGGCCATCACAGCGGTGTTGGGCTGGGTCAACGAACGGTTCATCAAGATCCCGACCACCGTGGGTGTGGTGCTGGCCGGCGCCCTGTCCGCTGCGCTGGTCGTGGCGCTGGAAAGCCTCGGGCTGTCCGTGGGTCTGCGTGACGAGGCCGAGGGGCTCCTCGTGACGCTCGACTTCAGCGAGTTCGTGCTCACCGGCATCCTCTCGATCCTGCTGTTCGCGGGCGCCTTCAGCCTCGACGCCCGCCAGCTGCTGCGGCAGCGCGCCAGCATCCTCACCCTGGCGGTCGGGAGCACCCTGATCAGCACGGCGCTCATCGGTGTCGGTTCGTGGGTCGTGTTCGGCCTCGTCGGTATCGACCTCCCACTGCTCTGGTGCCTGCTCTTCGGTGCACTGATCAGCCCGACCGACCCCGTCGCGATCCTCGACCTGCTCAAGCGAGCGAAAGTCCCGGAGCGGCTGCGCACGCTCATCGCAGGCGAGAGCCTGTTCAACGACGGCGTCGGCATCGTCGTGTTCATCGCCATCTCCGGCGTGCTCGGGCTGGGTGGCCACGACGTCGATCCGGGCGCCGGTGGCATCGCACTGATCTTCGTGCGGGAAGCGCTGGGGGGCCTGGCCTTCGGTGTGGTCATCGGGTGGGTGGGCTACACGATGTGCCGCACGATCGACGGCCACGTCGTCGAGGTGATCATCACGCTCGCGGTCGTGATCAGTGGCTACACGGCGGCTGTCGCCCTCGGCGTCTCCGGACCGCTGGCGATGGTCATGGCCGGGCTGATGATGTCGGCGGGCAAGGAGCGCGCCTTCTACGGCGAGACCAGGCACCTTGTCGAGGGCTTCTGGGAGACCCTCGACCAGGTGCTCAACGTGCTGCTCTTCGCCTTCATCGGTTTCGACGTGCTGCTGGCCGAGTCGAGCGGTCCCCTCGTGCTGGCGAGCCTCCTGATGGTCGGCGTCGCGCTGGTGGCGCGCTTCATCTCCGTCGCCGTGCCGATGGTGCTGGTGCGCCGACGAGATGGCTACGGAGCGTGGACCGTGCGGCTCCTGACCTGGGGAGGGCTGCGTGGTGGCATCGCCATCAGCCTCGCGCTCGGCCTGCCCGCAGGGGCGGAGCGCAACGCCATCCTCACTGCGACGTATGCCGTGGTGTTGTTCACCATCGCCGTTCAGGGGCTCACGGTCGGACCGGTGATCGCCCGGGCAGCGGCAGGGCTGAAGTCGGTACAGCACGGCGGTCATCACCACGGTCGCGGGGAAGCTTCGACACAGAGGACTGCGAGCGAGGAGGAGCAGCGGCCCACGCAGGCCGGTGCCTAGAGTGAAGCATGCCGTCGCTGCCGCTCTTCCCGCTCGGCTCGGCTCTGCTGCCCGGTGCTCGGCTGCCTCTGCAGCTCTTCGAGCCCCGCTACCTCGACCTCGCTCGCGTGCTGGCCGAGCAGGACGAGAACGAGCGAACCTTCGGCGTCGTGCTGATCCGCAAGGGCCACGAGGTCGGCGCTGACGCCGCCGGTGACCTCTACGGGGTGGGCTGTGAGGCGCGGGTCGACGCCATGGCGCTGGCCGAGTCCCCGATCGGCACGATGGTGCACCTCGTGGCCACCGGCGTGCGTCGGTTCAGGTTGGACGGGGTCGATGCCAGCGCCGGCACCTCCTACCTCACGGCAAACGTCACGTGGCTCTCGGAGCCGTCGTCGGACGACCAGAGCGTTGCGGACCTGGCTGATCGCGCACTGCGCGAGCACACGGCATACCTCGCGACGCTCTCGCTGGAAACCGAGGGCATCGAGGCTCCCCTGAGCCAGGTGGCCTACCGCATCGTGGAGCAGATGGTGCTGAACCCGAGTGACCGGCAGCGGGTGCTGGACGGTCCGGATGCCGGGACCCGGCTGCGCACGGTCATCGGACTTCTTCGCCGAGAGGCGGCGATCGTGGGTCGGTTCGGCGCCCTGCCGAGCCCTCCGATGCCGGGTGGGGCCAGCCTCAACTGAGGCGGATGCCGGTAGGTTTCGACGATGGATCTCGCTCACCTGCAGGACGTCATCGAGCGCACCTACGGGGAGCGCGACCGCGAGCGCGGGGTGCCGAGCACTGTGGCGTGGCTCGCCGAGGAGGTGGGTGAGCTGGCGCAGGCGGTGCGCAAGGGGAGCGCGGCACAGCAGGAGCACGAGTTCGGGGACGTGCTCGCGTGGGTGGCCTCGTTGGCGAACCAGATGGACGTCGATCTCACCCGCGCCGTGGAGAGGTATGCGGGCGGGTGTCCTCGCTGTGGTGCGACACCGTGCGAGTGCCCCTGAGGCGCGTGTGACAGGTGAGGTTGGCGAGATGAATTCGATTCTGCTGTAGGCGAACTCGGCCACCCAGACCCTTGTGTCTCGAACGGGTGTCCTATACAATGGTGGGTATGGACCAGCCCTTGATGAGCCTCGCGGAGACCCGCTCGGCGATGCTCGCGGCCCGGGAGGCACTCGCGGGTTTCGGTCAGGTGGTGCATCAGGCCTCTGGTGCGGAGTTGGCGGAGTTGATGACCCT
>JBDTDY010000131.1:0-3350 GCA_039922835.1 Ornithinibacter sp. | reverse complement strand
GACAGCCTGGCCCAGAAGATCGCCGAGCACGTCAAGGACGGCCGCCTGCACGGCATCGCCGACATCCGCGACGAGACCTCGGGCCGCACCGGTCAGCGCCTGGTCATCGTGCTGAAGCGCGATGCCGTGGCCAAGGTGGTGCTCAACAACCTCTTCAAGCACACCCAGCTGCAGACCAACTTCGGCGCCAACATGCTCGCGCTCGTCGACGGCGTGCCGCGCACCCTGCCGGTCGACGCGTTCATCCGGCACTGGGTCGACCACCAGATCGACGTGATCCAGCGGCGCACGGCATACCGGCTCCGCAAGGCCGAGGAGCGCATCCACATCCTGCGCGGGCTGCTCAAGGCGCTCGACTCCCTCGATGAGGTCATCGCCCTGATCCGCCGCTCGCCCGACGTCGAGGCGGCGCGCACGGGGCTGATGGGGCTGCTGGAGATCGACGAGGTGCAGGCCCAGGCCATCCTCGACATGCAGCTGCGGCGTCTGGCGGCGCTGGAGCGCCAGAAGATCATCGACGACCACGACGAGCTGGCCGCGAAGATCGAGGACCTCTCCGACATCCTGGCCAAGCCCGAGCGCCAGCGGTCCATCGTCGCCACCGAGCTCGAGGAGCTGGTGGGTCGCTATGGCGATGACCGGCGCACCAAGATCATGCCCTTCGACGGTGACATGTCGATGGAGGACCTGATCCCCGAGGAGGACGTGGTCGTCACGATCACCCGCGGGGGGTACGCCAAGCGCACCCGCGTCGACGCCTACCGCAGCCAGCGCCGCGGCGGCAAGGGCGTGCGGGGCGCCTCGCTGCGCGGTGAGGACATGGTCGACCACTTCTTCACGACCACCTCCCACCACTGGTTGCTCTTCTTCACCAACCTGGGTCGGGTCTACCGGGCCAAGGCCTATGAGCTGCCGGATGCCGGTCGCGACTCCAAGGGCCAGCACGTCGCCAACGTCATGGCGTTCCAGCCCGGCGAGAAGATCGCCCAGGTGCTGGCGGTGCGCCACTACGACAGTGGTGCCTACCTCGTGCTCGCCACGAAGGCCGGGCTGGTGAAGAAGACGCGCCTCGGGGAGTACGACAGCCCCCGCAGCGGTGGGCTCATCGCGGTCAACCTGCGCGGTGACGACGAGCTCGTCGGAGCCGGCTTGGCCGAGGCGAGCGATGACCTGCTGCTCGTCTCGCGCAAGGGGCAGTCGGTGCGCTTCCACGCTGACGACGCGACGCTGCGCCCGATGGGGCGCGCGACCTCGGGTGTCACGGGCATGAAGTTCCGCTCCGGTGACTCGCTGTTGGCGATGTCGGTCGTGCAGGAGGGCACCGACCCGGACGTGTTCGTCGTGTTCGAGTCAGGTCTGGCGAAGCGCTCGAAGGTCTCGGAGTGGAACGTCAAGGGCCGCGCGATCCTCGGTGTGGCCGTGGCCAAGCTGTCCGACAAGGGCGGTGACCTGGTCGGCGCGCTGACGGTCGACGAGGAGGACGAGGTGCTCGTGATCTTCGAGAAGGGCAACATCGTGCGCTCGCGGGTCGACGAGGTGCGCCTCACCGGCCGCAACACGATGGGCGTGCAGTTCGCCAAGCCTGGTCGCAACGACAGCATCGTCGCGGTGGCCCGCAACCCCGAGCGCGAGGTCGAAGAGGCCCTTGAAGCGGCAGAGGATGCCGTGGATGATGAGGGTGGCGACGCCTCTTCGGCGGTCGACGACGCTGGCGCGGGTGTCGCAGATGTCGACTCCGATGCCGTACCGTCAGAGGTCGAGGACGACACCGCAGGAGGACCTGAGTGAGCACGGCTGACAACGGGGGGCGACCCGAGGGGTCTGCTGCGCCTGCACCCGCGTCCGCGCACCGGGCGACCTCCGGCGCCACGGCGCCGGTCCCGCGCACGAAGCGGCCAGTGGGCGGTAGCCCGCTGCGTCGGGTCTCCCCGATGCGTGACACCGAGCGTCCCGAGCCCGGCTCGGGGTCGGACCCGGCATCGAGCGCGCCGACCACTCCGGTCCCGGTGACGCCGCGGTCAACTGCGGGTCCGTCGGCACCGCGCACCACGGCATCCCCCAGCACGACATCCCCGAGCACCGCAGCCGGCAGCACCGCCGGCCAGAACGGTCAGGCGTCACAGCCGGCCGAGCAGCAGGCGCCGCGTGCGGTGACGCCCACGCCGCAAGCCCAGCCCCGTCCGGCATCCGCGCGCCGGGTGCGGCTCACCGTCTCGCGCGTGGACCCGTGGTCGGCGATGAAGATCTCGTTCCTCCTCTCGGTGGCGCTCGGCATCGCCGGGGTCGTCATGGTCGCGGTGCTGTGGACGATCCTCAACGGGATGGGTGTCTTCGACCAGGTCAACGGTGTCGTCGGGCAGATCGTGCAGGACAACAGCTCGCGCTTCGACGTGCTCGACTTCATCGGCTTCAAGCGTGTTGTCTCGCTGGCGATCGTCATCGGGGTGATCGACGTGATCCTGGTGACCGCGATCGCGACCCTGGGGGCGTTCCTCTACAACGTCTCCAGCGCGCTCGTGGGTGGGCTCCAGCTCACCCTCACCGACGACTGAGCGGGCCCGCTCGCTCTCGGCCGCGGGGGCTCTCCGAACCTCTGCTAGCAGGGCTTGGTGCCCGATTCACAGGGTGCAACCTGTGGTGCGAGCACCACCCTCTGCTGAGCCGAGGGCCGGCCCCGGTTCGGGGTGCAGCCTCGCGTGCTGGCTCGTTTTGAGTGAGGGTGCCGCAGTGGGGTAACCTCGTTCACCGTGCCACCCTCTCGTGGGTGGCACAACCGATCCGGTGACGGGCCTATAGCTCAGACGGTTAGAGCGCTTCCCTGATAAGGAAGAGGCCACAGGTTCAAGTCCTGTTAGGCCCACCATCCGATCCTCACTTCCAGGTGGTGAACCCCGATGAAGAAGTTCCTCGTCGTCATCGCGACGGCCTTCGGAGCAGCCGTGTTGCAGCGGCAGTTCAAGTCCAAGCAGGCCGAGAACCGCCTCTGGGCCGAGGCCACGGACAGCCCCAAGGACTGACACCCCGGATGCCGTGTGCTCGCCCCAAGTGGGCGGGTTCGGCACCGAGGGGCCATGGCGCAATTGGTAGCGCACCTGCTTTGCAAGCAGGGGGTTAGGGGTTCGAGTCCCCTTGGCTCCACCGCAGGTCATAGGCCCTTTCCGCTCGTCGGGGAGGGCTTGTTTCGCGCCGGTACCCCAGGTAAGTACGGCAGTGCCCTACCGATGTCAGGGGCAGACCCCAACCATTGGCTCCGCGTCCAGGGGCCTAGGACGTTCGTTCCGACGGATCCCTCGGGGCGTTGGGTCGCACGCAGTCATTACGAACCGTCGAGCCAAGGCCCTTCCTGCGGT
>JBDTDY010000130.1:0-4262 GCA_039922835.1 Ornithinibacter sp. | reverse complement strand
CCTCTTGGCCGCGGGGCTGCGGATGTGGGCCGCCCGCGGGCGGTCGGACGTGCTGCCCCGGGCACTGGCTGACCTCGGCCACTTCTGCGATTCCACGCTGCTGCCTCATCTGGAACGTGACGAGCGCTGGCTCCGCGACGCTCAGGACTGCGCAGAGGGACACCTGCTGGCGCAGGCGATGCGTGCAGAGATCAGGGCGATGACGGGCGTCATCGAGGAGCTGGGCAGCGTGAGCGAGGCGTGTGAGGCGATGGCCCTCACGCGGGTGGTGCACTCCTTCCTCGTCGCGCACGACCACCACGAGAACCTGTTGCGCGCCACCGTGACGACCGCGTGACCACCTCGGACCTCTCGCCCAGACGGCGCCTCGGCGGGGGGAGACGCCGTCGCTCAGGCCTCGTCGCGACAGACGTGGAAACGCTCCAGGGTTGCGTCACCGAGGGCCAGGTCTGACCAGCGCCCCGCATAGTGCAGCACCGCGACGGCGCAGGTCGGGAAGCCATCTGCCATGGCTCGGTGACCTTCGCCGCTGCCTTCCCCGTCGCACAACTGCTCGGTCAGTGCCGGGATGCCGGGCGCATGACCCACCACCATGAGCACGTCGGCGTCCTCGTCGGCGTCGTGGATCACCTCGAGCAGTCGCTCGGGTGAGGCGTTGTAGATGCGGCGGTCGAGGTGCACGTCCGTCTCGGGGCATCCGCCGGACCACACGCCCTCCGCGGTCTGCTGGGTACGCTCCGAGGTCGAGCAGAGCACCTCGTCCACCCCGATTCCGTGCTCCACGAGCCACCGACCGGCGGCAGCGGCGTCTCGAGTGCCGCGGCGGGTGAGCGCTCGCTCGTGGTCGTCGTCGAAGCCGTGCTGCTCGGCCTTGGCGTGCCGGAGCAGGACGAGGATGCGGTCCTGGGCTGCGCGGGTCATACCCCGATCATGCTCCATCCGGGCCGAGTCGTCACGACCACTGACCCGAGCACAGCGATATCTTGGACGTTCGGCGGCGACCGTGCCGCCGAGGACGAAGGGACCGGACGTGAGCGCGTACGACGAGATCCTCGGGGCACTGCCCGTCGACCAGGTGGCCCAGCAGGTGGGGTCCTCACCCGAGGAGGTGAAGACTGCAGCCGCGGCGTTGCTGCCGGCACTGATGGGCGGCCTCGACGCCAACACCCGCCAGGGCGGCGCCAGCTCGCTGCTGGAGGCCCTCGGTCAGCACGACCCCAGCCTGGTCCAGGGCGGCGCGGACCTCTCCAGCATCGATGCCTCCGACGGCACGGCCATCGCGTCCCACATCTTCGGGGACCAGCAGGACGCGGTTGCCGAGAGACTGGGGGCCTCTCCACTCAGCGGGCAGGGCGTCAGCTCCTCACTGATCAAGAAGCTCATCCCGATCATCGCGCCGATGGTGCTCTCCTGGCTGGCCGGACGAGTCATGGGCGGCCGCACCGGAGCCGGTGGAGCGGCACCCGCCGGAGCGGCATCCGGCGGCGGTCTGGAGAACGTGCTGCAGGACGTCCTCGGCTCGGTCACCGGCGGAGGGTCGGCCGGTCGCGCGCCGACCTCGGGTGGCATCGACGCCGGCAGCATCATCAGCGACGTCCTGGGCGGCATGCTCGGGGGTGGCCGCCGCTGACCCCACCGGCCACCCACCCCTCCTCCCCGAGCACGGGGAGGTGGGGGGTCGGTCAGGACTGGCCGAGACGCTCCAGGATGATCGCCCTGGCCGCACCGGCGTCGGCCTGGCCCTTCATCTCACGCATCACCTGACCGATGAGCGCACCGGCGGCCTGCACCTTGCCGTCACGGATCTTGTCCGCGACGTCGGGGTTGGAGGCGATGACCGCGTCGACCGCTGCCTCGAGGGCGCCGGTGTCCTGCACCAGCTCCAGCCCTCGCGCATCGGCGACGGCCGTGGGGGTGCCCTCACCATCGAGGACGCCCTCCCACACCTGGCGCGCCATCGAGTCGTTGAGGCGCCCCGAGGTCACGAGCGTCTCCAGCTCGACCACGTGGGCCGCACCGACACCCAGCCCTGCGGCATACGTGGGCACGTCCTGACCCTCACCATTGGCCCGGCGGGCCACCTCTCCGGACCACCACTTCCGGGCGGCGCCCGGCGAGGCGCCGGCAGCAACCGTCTCCTCGACGAGCTCGATGAGGCCGGCGTTGAGCACGTCCCGCATCTCGAGGTCGGAGAAGCCCCACGCGTCCTGCAGGCGCTTGCGACGTTCGGCCGGGGGCTCAGGAAGCGTGGCCCGCAGCGCCTCGACGCTCTCGCGCGACGGCGCGACCGGCACCAGGTCGGGCTCTGGGAAGTAGCGGTAGTCCTCCGCGTCGGACTTCAGCCGACCCGAGGTGGTGACGCCGGTGTCCTCGTGCCAGTGCCGGGTCTCCTGGATCACCGACCCACCCGAGGCGAGCACCGCGCCGTGGCGGCCCATCTCGTAGCGCACCGCGCGCTCCACCGACCGGAGCGAGTTGACGTTCTTGGTCTCCGAACGCGTGCCGAGCTGTTGCTCGCCCTTGGGCATGAGCGAGAGGTTGACGTCGCAGCGCATCGAGCCCTGCTCCATCTTCACGTCGGAGACGTCCATCGCCTTGAGCAGGTCGCGAAGCGTCGCGACGTAGGCCCGCGCAATCTCGGGCGCACGCTCCCCCGCGCCCCGCATCGGCTTGGTGACGATCTCGATGAGCGGGATGCCGGCCCGGTTGTAGTCGACGAGGCTGTGTGTCGCGCCGTGGATGCGACCGGTGGAACCGCCGACGTGCAGCGACTTTCCGGTGTCCTCCTCCATGTGGGCGCGCTCGATCTCGACCCGGTAGGTGGTGCCGTCGTCGAGGTCGACGTCAAGGTAGCCCGCGAAGGCGATCGGCTCGTCATACTGCGAGGTCTGGAAGTTCTTCGGCATGTCCGGGTAGAAGTAGTTCTTGCGCGCGAAGCGGCACCACGTCGCGATCTCGCAGTTCAGCGCCAGCCCGATCCGGATCGCCGACTCCACCGCCACCTCGTTGACGACGGGCAGGGCGCCGGGCAGCCCGAGGCAGACGGGGCAGGTCTGGGTGTTGGGCTCGGCCCCGAACTCCGTGGGGCAGCCGCAGAACATCTTGGTGGCCGTGCCGAGCTCGACGTGCACCTCGAGCCCCATGACCGGGTCGTAGGCCGCAAGGACGTCCTCGAAGGACATCGTGGCCTCGGCGTGTGCCTGGCTCGTCATCGCTCAGGCCTCCTTCGTGCTCGAGCGGGGAGAGGTAGCCAGATCGGGTGCGCGGTCGAGGATCGACCCGCCCCATGCGGCCGTGAGCCGGGCCTCCAGGGCCGCACCCACGGCATACAGGCGGTGGTCCTGCATCGCCGGGGCGAGGATCTGGAAGCCGGCGGGCAGACCGTCCTCGTCGGCCAGGCCGCTCGGCACGGACATGCCGGGGATGCCGGCGAGGTTGGCAGGGATGGTGGCGATGTCGTTGAGGTACATGGCCATCGGGTCCTCCAGCTTCTCGCCGAAGCGGAAGGCGGTGGTGGGCGCAGTGGGGCTCACCAGCACGTCGGCGCTCTCGAAGGCCGCGGTGAAGTCGTTGGCGATGAGCCGCCGGACCTTCTGCGCCGAGCCGTAGTAGGCGTCGTAGTAGCCGCTGGAGAGGGCGTAGGTGCCCAAGATGATGCGGCGCTTGACCTCGTCGCCGAAGCCGGCGTCACGGGTGGCAGCCATCACCTGCTCTGCGCTGGGGTCACCGATGCCGTCGGGAGCGACCCGCAGGCCGTAGCGCATGGCATCGAACTTCGCGAGGTTGCTGGACGCCTCGCTCGGGAGGATGAGGTAGTAGGCGGCGAGGGCGTAGGTGAAGCTCGGGCAGGAGACCTCGACCACCTCGGCCCCGGCGTCGACGAGGTGCTGCACGGCCTCGTCGAAGCGCGCCTGGACCCCGGCCTGGAACCCGTCGCCGGTGAGCTCGCGGACGATGCCGATGCGCATGCCCGAGACGTCGGCGCGGCGGGCCGCCTCGACCACCGGAGGCACCGGGGCGTCGATCGAGGTGGAGTCCATCGGGTCGTGTCCGGCGATGACCTCGTGGAGGAGTGCGGCGTCGAGCACCGTACGGGTGCACGGCCCGGCCTGGTCGAGCGAGGAGGCCAGCGCGATGAGGCCGTAGCGCGAGACCCCGCCGTAGGTGGGTTTGGTCCCGACGGCATCGGTGACCCCAGCGCAGAGCAGGTGATGGCTGCCACCCGTGACGCCGGCTTCGGCGACGAGGTCAAGCGCCGCATC
>JBDTDY010000129.1:0-2805 GCA_039922835.1 Ornithinibacter sp. | reverse complement strand
ACCGACCCATCCTCCCCCGAAGCGACCCAGCGCCCTGCCGTACCCTCTGGAGGGTGCTGCGGACCGCCCTGAAACCGAGGTTCCTCGGGCTGTTCGGGCTCTGCGTGGTCATCGCCATCGCGTTCGGCCAGCTCGGCCGCTGGCAGCTCGGCGTGGCGGAGGACTCCGCCAGTCGCGAGGCGCTGCAGTCGGCTCGCGCCCTCACCCCGGTCGAGCTCAGCACCGTGCTGCAGCCGCACGCGGCCTTCCCCGGCAGGCTGAGCACCCGGCCGGTCACCGCCACTGGTGCGTATGCCGGTGAGGGGCAGGTGCTGGTGCCGGACCGGTTCCTCGACGGGGTGCGCGGGCTGTGGGTCATCACGCCCTTCGTGGTCGACACCACAGGCGCCACCCTCCCGGTGCTGCGCGGTTTCGTCGAGGAGCCCGGCGCGGCAGGTGCACCCCCCACGGGAACCATCACGATCACGGGGGCGCTCGCTCCCGGCGAATCTCCTTCTGACGCTCCGCTGCCGGAGGGTCAGATCGGGTCCGTCGATCTCTCGCTGCTCGTCAACACCTGGCCGGGCGACCTCTACAACGCGTTCGTCTTCCTGTCCGCGGAGGTCCCCGCGGCGGGGCAGCAGCTCACCAAGGTGCCCACCCCGGTGGCGCCGACCGGGCTGAAGTGGCGCAACGCGGCATACGCGCTGCAGTGGTGGATCTTCGCGGCGTTCGCGTTCTGGATGTGGTGGCGCATGGTGCGTGACTCGGCCCGCGAGGAGCGCGCGCACCTCGAGAGCGAGCCCGGCGAGGGGGCCGACGACGCGATGCCCGTGCCGACGGGTGACAATGGTGCCCGTGAGCACGCCTGACCCCGACGCACCGAGCACCCGCACCCCTGGCACCGCGAGGGCCATCGACGACGTGGACGGCGCGCACTCACGACTGACCTTCTTCAAGGTGATGGCCTTCGCCGTGGGGATCGGCCTGCTCCTGCTCGTGCTGGAGATCGTGCTCTCCTACGGCTTCGGCATGAAGGGCGATGACAACCCGCTGAGCTGGTGGCCCCAGCCGCACGGGTTCATCTACATGGTCTACCTCGTCGCCACTGCTCTGCTGGGCTTCAAGGTCGGCTGGTCGCTCCCGAAGATGGTGCTCGTGATGCTTGCCGGCTGCGTCCCCTTCCTCTCCTTCTGGGTGGAGCGACGGGTCGCCCGAGAGGTCGAGTCGGGGCTGGCTCTCGCGCGCCAGTAGCCTTGGCGCGTGACCGACGCGCACCTGATCGACCGCCCCGTCCTCGTCGTCGACTTCGGCGCCCAGTACGCCCAGCTCATCGCCCGACGCGTGCGCGAGGCGAACTGCTTCAGCGAGGTGGTGCCGCACTCGATGTCGGTGCGGGAGATGCTCGCCAAGGACCCCGCGGCCATCGTGCTCTCCGGCGGCCCCTCGTCGGTCTACGAGCCCGGGGCGCCGACCCTGGACCCGGCCCTGCTGGATGCCGGGGTGCCGGTCTTCGGCATGTGCTACGGCTTCCAGTCGATGGTCCGTGCGCTCGGTGGCACGGTCGAGCGCACCGGTCTCTCGGAGTTCGGGGCGACACCGGCCCGGGTCCTCGACACCACCTCGACCCTCTTCAACGGCCAGCCCGTGGACCAGTCGGTGTGGATGAGCCACGGCGACGCTGTCTCGGCGGCGCCGGAGGGCATGCGCGTGACCGCGACGACGGCCGGTTCTCCGGTCGCGGGTTTCGAGGACGACGAGCGCCGTCTCTACGGCGTGCAGTGGCACCCCGAGGTCCTGCACTCCACGTTCGGTCAGCGGGTGCTGGAGAACTTCCTGATCCGTGGCGCCGGCCTGGCGGGGGAGTGGACCGCGGCCAACGTCGTCGACGACCTCGTCGAGAAGGTGCGCGAGCAGGTGGGGGAGTCCCGCGTGATCTGCGGCCTCTCCGGCGGGGTCGACTCCTCCGTCGCCGCCGCGCTGGTGCAGCGGGCCGTCGGTGACCAGCTCACCTGCGTCTTCGTGGACCACGGGCTGCTGCGCGACGGTGAGGCCGAGCAGGTCGAGCACGACTTCGTCGCGGCCACCGGCGTCGACCTCCTCGTCGTCGACGCCAAGGAGCGCTTCCTCACCGCCCTGGCCGGCGTGACGGACCCCGAGGAGAAGCGCAAGGCCATCGGCCGCGAGTTCATCAGGGTGTTCGAGCAGGCGGCGCGCGACGTGGTCGGCGCACACGGCGGCAGCGACGACCACCCCGTGGAGTTCCTCGTCCAGGGGACGCTCTACCCCGACGTCGTGGAGTCCGGCGGCGGCGCCGGCACGGCGAACATCAAGTCCCACCACAACGTCGGAGGCCTACCCGACGACCTCCAGTTCACCCTCGTCGAGCCGCTGCGGCTGCTCTTCAAGGACGAGGTGCGCCAGGTCGGCCTGGAGCTCGGGGTGCCCGAGGCGATCGTCTGGCGCCAGCCGTTCCCCGGCCCCGGGCTCGGCATCCGCATCGTCGGTGAGGTCACCGCCGAGCGGCTCGAGATCCTCCGCGCTGCCGACCGGATCGCCCGCGAGGAGCTCACCGCGGCTGGCCTGGACCGCGACATCTGGCAGTGCCCCGTCGTGCTCCTGGGCGACGTGCGCTCGGTGGGCGTGCAGGGTGACGGCCGCACCTACGGCCACCCGATCGTGCTGCGCCCGGTCTCCTCCGAGGACGCGATGACGGCCGACTGGACCCGCGTGCCCTTCGAGGTGCTCGCGAAGGTCTCGACCCGCATCACCAACGAGGTGCGCGAGGTCAACCGGGTGGTCCTCGACATCACGAGCAAGCCGCCG
>JBDTDY010000128.1:0-5968 GCA_039922835.1 Ornithinibacter sp. | reverse complement strand
GGTCGTGGGTGACGTAGACCGTGGTGACACCGAGGCGACGCTGCAGCGAGGCGATCTGGGTGCGGGTCTGCACGCGCAGCTTGGCGTCGAGGTTGGAGAGCGGCTCGTCCATGAGGAAGACCTGGGGCGAGCGCACGATGGCGCGGCCCATCGCGACGCGCTGACGCTGGCCACCGGAGAGGGCCTTCGGCTTGCGCTCGAGGTAGTCGGTGAGGTCGAGGATCTTCGCGGCCTCGTCCACGCGCTTGCGGATCTCCGCCTTGTCGGTGCCGGCGATCTTCAGGGCGAAGCCCATGTTGTCGGCGACGGACATGTGCGGGTAGAGCGCGTAGTTCTGGAAGACCATCGCCACGTCGCGGTCCTTGGGCGAGAGGTCGGTGACGTCGCGGTCACCGATCCAGATCTTGCCGTCGTTGACCTCTTCGAGCCCCGCCAGCATGCGCAGCGAGGTGGACTTGCCACACCCGGAGGGGCCGACCAGGACGAGGAACTCCCCGTCGGCGACATCGATGTCCAAGCGGTCTACCGAGGGCGTGTCGTTGCCCGGGTACGTGCGGCTGGCTTGATCGAACTTGACAGTTGCCATGGCGTCATTGCCTTCCTTCACCGGCAGGAACGTGCCGGACGATCCGTTGTAAAGGTGGAGTGGAGCTGCCGCCCACGTCGGTGTAAGCGGTTTCGCCAGTATGCCGTGTCCGCACCGTCGGCGGTAGGCCCAGTTCACGCCTCGGCGGCATCAACCCGGCGGCACCCCGGCATCCAGGCCTGCGCCGCGCGTCGCCGGGCCCGTTGCGCGGCGCCGGCTCACAGCGCGTTGTTAGGCTCCGGCGCGTGAGTGAACTGCGCTCGGCGCGCCTGTCCGACATCGCCGCGCAGGCCGATGTCAGCGAGGCGACCGTGAGCCGGGTGCTCAACGACCGTCCCGGAGTGTCCGACTCCACCCGGGATGCCGTGCTGACCGCCATCGACGTGCTCGGCTACGACCGACCGACCCGGCTGCGGCCCACCTCGGTGCACGTCGTCGGCCTCCTCGTGCCCGAGCTCGTGAACCCGATCTTCCCGGCCTTCGCGCAGGTCATCGAGACGGCGCTGGCGGCGGAGGGCTTCACCACGGTGCTGTGCCCGCTGACCCCCGGTGGGGTGCAGGAGGACGACTACGTGCGGATGCTGCTCGAGCGCGGCGTCTCCGGTGTCATCTACGTCTCCGGCCAGCACGCCGACGCCACGTCAGACCCCGGCCGCTACCGCACGCTGCGGGAGCGCGGGCTGCCGATCGTGCTGGTGAACGGCTTCCTCGAGGGTGTCGACGCCCCGTTCGTCTCCAACGACGACGTCACCTCGATGGACCTTGCCGTCAACCACCTCGTCCAGCTCGGGCACACCGAGATCGGCCTCGCGCTCGGGTCGGAGCGCTACACCCCCGTGATCCGCAAGGTGCGGGGCTTCCGGGCGGCGATGCGCGAGCACCTGGGGGTCGAGCCCGCCCACGTCGAGCGACTCATCACGCACACGGTGTTCAGCCTCGAGGGTGGGGCTGCAGCGGCGGGCCGGCTCATCACCCGGGGCGCGACGGCGGTGATCTGCGGCTCGGACCTGATGGCCCTCGGCGCGATCCGGCAGGCGCGATCGATGGGCCTGGGCGTGCCCTCCGACGTCTCGGTGGTGGGCTACGACGACTCGACCATCATGGCGTTCACCGACCCCCCGCTCACGACGATCCGCCAGGCAGTAGAGGCCATGGGGGATGCCGCGGTGCGCGCCCTCCTGGACGAGATCGCCGGGGCATCCCCTCCTCGGGCGGAATACGTGTTCCGGCCCGAGCTCGTGGTCCGGGGCTCGACGGGCGCGGCGCCGCACCGGGGCTGAGCGGCCGCACCCCGGCATCCGAGGTCAACCGCCGTGGTGTGCCGACACCGCGGGCTCCAGGCGGCTGGACTCCCCCTAGCGCGTTTCCGGTGGCACCCCTAGGGTTCGGGAATGAAGATCTCAGACGTGATCAGGCGCAAGGGTGGGGACGTCATCACGGTGCGTTCCGACGCCACCGTCGAGGAGCTGCTCACGCTGCTCTCGGAGCACAAGATCGGTGCGGTCGTCGTCAGCGACGACGGTGAGGGGGTTCACGGCATCGTCAGCGAGCGCGACATCGTGCGCCACCTGCACACCGACGGGGTGGCCCTGCTGGCCGCCCCGGTGGCTCAGATCATGACCGTCGAGGTGCACACGTGCAGCCCCGACGACGGGCTCGACGAGCTCGAGAGCGCGATGACCGAGCGCCGCATCCGCCACGTGCCCGTGGTCATCGACGGCAAGCTGCACGCGATCGTGAGCATCGGCGACGTCGTGAAGAACCGCATCGACGACCTGCAGAGCGAGCGCGACCAGCTGCGCGACTACATCCAGCAGTAGCCCCCCGGGCGGCGGGTTCAGCACAGACACAGCAGGACGGCATACCGTGGGCCCATGACCGCCGACGCCTGTGCCGACGGCCGCGAGCCAGAGGACGACGAGACCCAGGCGCGGCATGCCCGGCTGGGTCAGTATCGACTCGTCCAGAAGATTGGCGAGGGTGGGATGGGCGTGGTCCATCTCGCGCTCGACCGTCACGGGCGGGCGGTGGCCGTGAAGGTGTTGCGCCCGCACGTCGCGAACGACCCCGATGCCCGGGCCCGGCTGAAGCGCGAGGTCGACACGCTGAGCCGCATCCGTAGCCCCCGGGTGGCCCCGGTGATCGACGCCGACGTCGACGGTGACACCCCCTACATCGTGACCCGTTACGTGCCCGGGCCCTCGCTGGACGACCTCGTGGCCGACCGCGGCCCGCTCGCGCCCCACGACCTGCACCGGGTGGCAGACGGGCTCGCCGAGGCCCTCGACGTCATCCACTCCGCCCAGGTCGTGCACCGAGACGTCAAGCCCGGCAACGTGCTGCTCGTCGACGGTGACCCGGTGCTCATCGACTTCGGCATTGCGCACGTCGTCGACGACATCAGGCTCACGATGACCGGCCTGGTGATGGGCACCCCCGGCTATCTCGCGCCCGAGGTCGTCGCCGGTGAGGACGTCACCCCGGCCACCGACTGGTGGGGCTGGGCGGCGACGACGGCGTTCGCGGCCAGCGGCGCACCACCCTTCGGCCGTGGGGGCATGAATGCCGTGCTGGCTCGGGTCTCGCAGGGCGAGCCCGACCTCAGCGCCGTCGACCCGCGCATCGAGCCGCTGCTGTATGCCGCGCTCTCACCTGACCCGGACGACCGACCGCACCACGACGAGGTCGTCCGTGCGCTCGAGCGGTTTGCCCACGGCGCCCCCGTCACCGAGGCCATCACGATGCGCCGGGTGCGCCCGTCGACCCAGGTGCTCGCCGTGCCGGCCACCGCGGCATTGCCCACCGCGCCGCCGCCAGCCGCGCCCCCTGCCACACCGGTGCCGGTCGGGACGTCCGGGCTCGGTCCGTCGGGGTGGGAGCAGGCCCGGCGCGTCGACCGTGGCGGCCCGGCACCGGCTGCCCCGCGCGCGGTGACGCCACGCGTCGCCCCAGCGGCTCAGGACGCGCAGAGTCATCCTGTGCCGGAGCCCTATTCGCTGCCGCAGTCCTATTTGCGGCCGCAACACCACCCGGTGTCGCAGCAGGTCGAGCGCGGGTCCGACGCGCCGCTGCCCGATGGTGAGTCCGACTGGGATGCTGCGCGCCTGGGGCACGGTGCGCACGCGGACCCGCGGATCGGTCGCGCGAGCCGCAGCGGCAGCCTCCTCGCGCTCCTGGCGCTGCTCGCGGCGCTCACGGCGAGGGCACCGCTCGTCGCGCTGATCGCTCTCGTGGCCTGGCTCGCTCTCGCGCGCACGGCTGACCGCTCCGTGACGTCCCTGGTCATGCGGCGTCACGAGCGCGGCGTGAGGGGTTCCGACGTGGCGGTGGCCGTGGCCACCAGCCCATGGCACCTCGTCGTCGGCATCGTCGGGGCGGTGGTCTCCGTCGCCCTGCCGGTGCTGGTCGGGGTGTGTGCGATGTTTGCGAGCGCCTTGGTGCTCAACACGGCGACGGGCTCCGGGCGATCAGATGGCGTCGTGCCGCTCGCTGCGGCAGGAGTCTTCGCTGGGCTGACCGCCTGGTGGGGGCCGGGTGGGGCGAGCCTGCGGAGGGGGAGTCGCAGCATCGTGCGAGGCGTGACCCCCGGTGCCACCGCAGCCCAGGTCGTCGCGGCTGCGTTGCTGCTCGGTGCCGCGGTGTTGCTCGCCGTCACGGTGGCGAGCGGAGGCCCCTCGTGGACCCCCCGGGTCGATGCCCCGGGCTGGGTCGACCAAGTGGTGAGCACCCCATGAGCACTCCTCCGCGCGACCGTCGCGGGCGGCTGATCCAGGGCGACCCCCCGACCGAGCCGATGCCGATGCGCGACCTCCTGCGCCGCACGCCCTACCGGCACGCCCGCATTCCCGACGAGGCCGCCGAGGAGCAGGAGGTGCTTCGTGCTCTCGACCTCTCGGCGCGCGTCGGTGAGCTGATGCTCCGGTCCGGTGCCGGCGCACCCCAGGTGCAGGGGAGCGTGGCGGCGGTCGCGGCGGCGTGCGGGATCGACACGGTCGAGCTCGACATCACGATGCAGTCGCTCTTCATCCAAGCCACCAGCTCTGACGGCAGGCCGCACACGCTGCTGCGCGTCGTGCGCCAGACGCGCCACGACTATGCCCGGCTCGTCGCGATTCACGAGCTCGTGGATGATCTCGTGTCGGGCGAGCTCACGCCCGCCGAGGCGGAGAAGCGACTGCGCCTCATCAAGAAGCACCCCCGCAACTACCAAGCGTGGGTGGTCAACCTGGCGAGTGCCCTGCTCGCCTCCGCGGTGGCCGTGATGATCGGTGCGACGCCGCTCGCGGCATTCATCACCATCCTCGTGGTGTTGCTCGTGACCGGCATCAACCGGCTGCACGCGCGTATCAACCTGCCGGAGTTCTACGGCAACGCCATCAACGCCTTCGCCGCGACGGTCCTCGCGGGGGGTTTCTACTTCCTCGGTGCCGCTGGCTCGATCTCCCTGGGCGAGAGCGGGTTCGCGTTCATCGTGGCCGGTGGGATCGTTGCGATGCTGCCGGGGCGCACGATGGCGTCGGCGATCGAGGACGTGCTCTTCGGCTATCCGCTCACCGGGGCGGGGCGGCTGCTGGGGGTGCTGCTGGCCCTGACCGGGCTGATCATCGGCATCGCGCTCGGGCTGAGCGTGATGCTGTCGATCACCGAGGTGCTCGACAGCAGCTTCGTCTCCCCTGACGTGCTCGACCTTCGCACCGGGCAGTCCACGGTCGTGGCCGCGATCGGTGGCGCCCTCGTCGTCGGGTTGGCCGGAGCGGTGACGGTGCAGTCGCGGCGCCGGGTGATCATCCCCATTGGCCTGCTCAGCGCCGGCGGCGCGGTCGTGTATGCCGTGCTGCAGCGGGGCGTCGGCATCGGCCCCATCACGGCGACCGGCGTCGCCGCCGTCTCGCTCGGGGTGTGCGGTCGGCTGCTGGCGCAGCGGATGGACATGCCGTCGATGGTGCTCGTGGTGCCCGCGAGCTTCGGGCTGCTGCCGGGTCTGACGATCTTCCGCGGCCTCTACGAGTTGGTGGCGCAGTCGGGCGGGAGCGCCGGGCTGCTGTCGATCCAGTCGGGCATCACGACGTTGCTGGGCGCTGGGGCGATCCTGCTGGCCATCGCGACGGGCACCGTCTTCGGTGACATCATCGCGTCACCGATGGACCGGAGGATGCGCGGCGGTCGAGGCACCCGTCCGCCAGACGCCGTCGGTTCGGAGAACTGAGCGGCTCGCCTGCGGGTTCGTGGGACGGCTCGAGAGGGCATTGGCCTCTCGCTCGCCATGTGCCTCATCGGCCATCTGCCTCGCCGGCCGCGGCCTGCCTCGCTGCGGCTCGTTTTTTCCAGGACTGACGGTGGTGTGCGTAGAGTGTGGGCGCGCTCGCACCGGTTGCTCGGGGC
>JBDTDY010000127.1:0-3135 GCA_039922835.1 Ornithinibacter sp. | reverse complement strand
TCAGGCATTCCTCGTCAGGTATCGGTCGGGGCGGCCTGGCGCGCGGCAGCGCTGTCGGCTTCGACGATGTGAGAGACCGCGACGTCGACGTCATCGGTGAGGCTGAGGCGGTCGAGGTCCTGCTCGCTGATCGTCCCCGCGGAGACAGCCGTGCCTGAGAGCCAGTCGAGCAGGCCACCCCAGTAGTCGCTCCCGAGGAGCACGATCGGGAAGCTGGTCACCTTCTGGGTCTGCACGAGGGTGACTGCCTCGAAGAGCTCGTCCAGGGTGCCGAAACCACCCGGCAGGACGATGAAACCCTGCGCGTACTTGACGAACATCGTCTTGCGCGCGAAGAAGTAGCGGAAGTTGACGCCGAGGTCGACGTACTCGTTGAGTCCGGCCTCGAACGGCAGCTCGATGCCCAGTCCTACGGAGGTGCCACCGGCGTCGAGCGCCCCCTTGTTGGCAGCCTCCATGGTGCCCGGCCCGCCACCGGTGATCACGGCATACCCGGCATCCACCAGTGCCCGACCGACCTGCACCCCCAGCTGGTAGGAGGGGTGGTCGGGCGTCGTTCTCGCGGAGCCGAACACGCTGACAGCGGGCCCGAGCTCCGCGAGCGCACCGAACCCGTTGACGAACTCGGACTGGATGCGCATGACGCGCCACGGGTCGGTGTGCAGCCAGTCGGTCGAGCCTCGGCTGTCGAGGAGACGCTGGTCGGTGGTCGATCTCGGCACCCGCGAGCGGCGCATGACCACCGGGCCCTGGTAGTAGTCGTGGTCGCTGTTGGGCCCCGGAGGCTTCGAGGGCCCCGGCTCGTTGATGTGGTCCACCCCGTCACTGTATGCCGGTGCGAGCTCAGCCCCGTCGGCCGTGAACCTGCGGGGAGCTCTCCGCATCGTCAGGCGCTATGAGCGAGCCCTCCTGTCCGAGAAGACCTCCGGGGAAATGGGGCCCGGCCGGGTGGGCTTCGCCGCCTGGTTGCGGACGCCGGCTGGGCCCGCTGCGAGTCGCCGGTGGTGTGCTGGCTCAGGTGAGCCAGCGCAACAGCGCCGACTCGCAGTCGGTGTACTGCACGACCGGACACTGCTCGTCGTCCATGTGCGCGAGGTTGGGGTCCCCCGGGCCGAAGTTGACCGCTGGGACCCCCATCGCGGAGAAGCGCGCGACGTCGGTCCAACCCTGCTTGGCCTCGACCGGCAGCCCCAACGCCTCGACGAAGGCCTTGGCCGCCGGAATGTGCAGGCCCGGCCTGGCGCCACCCGCGTTGTCGACCACGGTGACGTCGAAGCCATCGAAGACCTCGCGGACGTGCGCCTCGGCGTCCTCCTCCGAGAGTGAGGGCGCGTAGCGGTAGTTGACGGTGATGACGCACCGGTCGGGGATGACGTTGGTCGCCACGCCGCCCTGGATGAGCACCGCGTTGAGCGCCTCGCGGAACTCCAGTTCGTCGACGATGAGCGTCTGCGGCGCGTATGCGGTCAGGCGCGCGAGAACCTCGCCCGCGTCATGGATGGCGTTGTGCCCCTTCCACGGACGAGCACTGTGGGAGGCCAGGCCCTTGGTGACCACCTCGGCTCGCAGGGTGCCCTTGCATCCGCCCTCGACCCGAGCATCCGTCGGCTCGAGCAACACGGCGAACACGGCGTCGGTGATGAGGTCGGGCTGCTGCTCCTGCACGTGCAACAACCCGTTGAAGCGGCTGTCGATCTCCTCGGCCTCGTAGAAGACGTAGGTGACGTCGCGCACCGGCTCGGGCACCTCGAGAGCCAGCCGGAGCATCACCGCCACACCACCCTTCATGTCGACGGTGCCGCGCCCTCGAAGCACCTCTCCGCCCGCGGCGTCGCTCACCCGCACGGTGGGGAGGTTGGCCGGGTCAGTGGTGAGCGGCACCGTGTCGATGTGTCCCGCCAGCACGACCCGCTCGGTCCGACCGAGGGACGTGCGAGCGATCACCGTGTTGCCGATCCGCGTCACGCTCAGGTGCGCCAAGGGCGTCAGGGCGGTCTCCACCGCATCGGCCAGTGCGGACTCGGCGAGGCTCACCGACTCGATGTCGCACACCGCTGCCGTGAGGGTGGTGACGTCGGAGGTGAGGTCGAGTGCGGGCGTGGTGGACGGCATACCCGCAGCGTATCCAGCCGCTCGGGCGGTTCGGGCCCAGGCGGGGACCGCCCGTAGTCTGGATGACATGACCCGCACCGCCTGGGCTCACGGCCTGCTCACCGTCACCGACTCCGGCACCGTCCTCGACGCCTGGTTCCCCGAGCCGTCGCTGGGTGAGAGGGTGCAGGGCGACGCACCGGCACACCTGAGCGCACTGGTCGGGTCCGACGAGGTGCGTGCTGTCCGGCGCGAGACCAGGCTGGTGAGCATCGACCTCGACGCTGCCCCGGTCGACACCGCCGATGCCTACCTGCGTCTGCACCTGCTGTCCCACCGGCTCGTCCAACCCAACACGATCAACCTCGACGGGCTCTTCGGCGCTCTGCCCAACGTCGTCTGGACCAGTCAGGGTCCGTGTGCGGTGGAGGGCTTCGAACTCACCCGGGCCGCGATGCAGGCTCGCGGACCGGTGCAGGTTTTCGGTGTCGACAAGTTCCCCCGGATGACGGACTACGTCGTGCCGGGTGGGGTGCGCATCGGCGATGCCGACCGGGTACGACTCGGCGCCCACCTCGCCAGCGGGACGACCGTCATGCACGAGGGATTCGTGAACTTCAATGCCGGAACCCTGGGCACCTCCATGGTCGAGGGCCGGATCAGCCAGGGCGTCGTCGTGGGCGACGGCTCCGACATCGGTGGCGGTGCGTCCACCATGGGGACCCTCTCCGGCGGGGGCACGGAACGCGTGTCGATCGGTGAGCGTTGTCTGCTCGGAGCCGAGTCGGGACTCGGGATCGCCCTCGGGGACGACTGTGTGCTCGAGGCCGGCCTCTACCTCACGGCAGGCACCAAGGTCACCCTCCCCGACGGGTCGGTGGCCAAGGCCAGGGAGCTGTCGGGACAAGGTGGTCTGCTGTTCCTGCGCAACTCGGTGACCGGGGCCGTGCAGGCACGGCCCCGCGACGGCCACGGCATCGTGCTCAACTCGGTGCTCCACTCCAACGACTGACCGAGAACCCCCGCATCGAACCGCCCCACCGA
>JBDTDY010000126.1:0-22817 GCA_039922835.1 Ornithinibacter sp. | reverse complement strand
AGCGGCCACCTGCACCGGCAGCGACACGAACCATGCCGCCAGCCCCTGCACGAGGAAGACCTTGCGCACGGCGAACCCGAAGCGTTTTCCCTCAGGGGCGTCGGCGAGCATCTTCTCGTAGCGCGGGTCCTCACCCGCCCCGAGCGCTCTGCGCCGGATGTGCCACGCGAGCCGCCCACCCCAGGCGGTGACGAGCACCGCCATGAGGAGCGAGCGTCCGGAACCGGTGCCCACTGCGTAGGAGACCCACGCGATGAGGACGAAGAGCAGCCCCCAGGTGATGTCGACGACGCTCACCCTCCCGAGGCGACGGGCCACCAGGGCGGTCATCACCATCGCCAGGGTCGCGGCGAGCAGGCTTGCCCCGGTGACGTGGAGGAGGTCGCTCCCCATCAGTGCGCCGGGTCGGGCTCAGGCCGGGCGTTGAGCGGCACCGGCCACCCCCGCCGGCGCAGGAGCGCCTGTCGAGGTGCTGGCGGCGGACATCCCTGAACGACCCTTGGCAAGCTCGGCCGAGGAGCTCCGCCGGTTGGCGCGGGCGGTCTTCGTGAGCTCCATGACGGCACCCACGAGGTCCCCGCCGAGGGAGCGCACCTGGATCTCCTCCAGCACTCGCGGGGTGGCTCCGCGGCCGGCGAGCCACAACGGCTGGGTGCGGCCCAGCTCTCGCAGGGCGAGGGCGTGGTCACGGAACCCGTTGGGCCGACGTGATGCCATGACGATCGCATCGGCCTGGATCATCCGCACCGCTGCCGCGACCGACGTGATGGGGGTGTCGGGCCCGAGGTAGCGAACGCGCCACCCCGAGCGACCGAGCAGCACCCCGAAGCTCAGCAGCACGATGTCGTGGAACTCGCCGGGCGGGCAGGCCAACACGGCGATCGGCCCGGATCCGACGCCCCAGGTGAGCGACAGGGCCCCCAGCCGGCGACGCACCAGGCTGGTGGCGAAGTGATCCTGGGCGATGCCGAAACGCCCCATCTCCCACTGCTCGCCGATCCGCACGAAGAGCGGCAGGATCACCTCGGTGATGGCGCTCTCCGCGGAGCGCTCGAGGAACGAGGTGTCGAGGATGGCGTGCGCCCGGTCCTCGTCGAGGGCGGAGACCGCGTCGAGCAGCTGCGCCACGAGCACCTGGGGGTCGTTGCGCGACCGGGGGGAGCCCTCGTCCTCCTCGTGCGCCGCGGCGGCGGGGTCGTGCAGAGTCGCCCGAGGGCCACGAGAGGAGGCGGCGGCGCCGTTGGCCGCACCCCCGGCGTCCGAGTCGTGCGACGAGAGGTCCAGGCCGGCGGTGGCCGACGTGCCGTTGCGCTCGGCCTCGAGCACCCGGCGGGATGCCTCGACAGCGCTGACGCCGGCCGAGCGCAGGGCCACGACCTCGCGCACCCGCCGCTCGTCCTCCCAGCCGTAGAGGCGGTAGCCGCCGGCGGACCGTCCAGGTCGCAGGAGCCCGTAACGACTTTCCCAAGCGCGCAGCACGTGGGTGGTGACGCCCACCTTTGTGGCGAGCTCACCAATCCGCATGGTGGGTGGCATCGAACTTCTCACAGACGTCACCGTAGCCCGGCGACGCAGATTTGACAAACATTTGACGAAACTGACCGGAGGCGTCTAACGTCATGCCAATGCCAGCCCCTGCACGCGACACGTCCCTCGTGCGCCCGGAGCGGATCGCCGTCGTCGGAGCCGGTGTCTCAGGTCTCACGGCCGCCTACCTGCTCTCGGCCCACCACGACGTGACCCTCTATGAGTCCGATCCCCGTCTCGGCGGCCACGCACACACCCACACGGTGCCGACGGCGACCGGAGACCTTCGGGTCGACAGCGGGTTCATCGTGCACAACGACCGCACCTACCCCATGCTGCGCCGGCTCTTCGCCGAGCTGGGCGTGCAGGCCCGGGACACCGAGATGTCGATGAGCATCCGTGACGACGCCACCGGTATCGAGTACGCCGGCGGACGCGGGGTCAAGGGCTTCCTGGCGAGACCCACCCAGCTGCTCGACCGTGACTTCGTGGGCATGTTGCGCTCGGTGCGACGTTTCCACGCCCTGGCCCAGGCGTTCCTGGCCGAGACCGACGACGAGGACACCACCACCTACGGAGAGTTCATCAGGGACGGCGGCTTCCCGGCATCCTTCATGACGCTGTATGCCGTGCCGCTGGTCGCGTGCGTCTGGTCCAGCGGTGGCGAGGAGGCGATGGACTACCCGGCGCGGTACCTCTTCCGGTTCCTCGAGCACCACGGCATGCTCAGCATCGGCGACTCGCCGCAGTGGATGACCGTCGTCGGTGGCTCCGGCACCTATGTCGACGCCCTCGCGGCACGACTGCCCGCGGTGCGCTCAGGTGACGCGGTCACCTCCGTGCTCCGAACCGACAACGGGGTCGAGCTGCGCACTGCGGCAGGCCGCCTGGATCGCCATGACCGGGTCGTCCTCGCGCTGCACGCCGATGACGCCTTGGCTCTCCTCGCCGACCCCACGCCTGAGGAGAAGGACGTGCTCGGGGCGTTTCGCTACAGCCAGAACGAGACCGTGCTGCACCGCGACGGCTCACTCATGCCGCGTGCCCGGCTGGCCCGCTCCGCGTGGAACTACCTCGTCGGCACGGATCCGTCGCAGGGCGCGATCGTCACGTACTGGATGAACCGCCTCCAGGGGCTGCCCGCCGAGGAGCCGTTCTACGTCACGCTCAACGCGACCGACCGCATCGACCCGTCGAGCGTGGTCGCCACCATGGCGTACCGACACCCGCTCTACGACCTCGGGGCCGTGCAGGCGCAGCGTCGCCTGCCCGAGCTGACGACCACACGCACCACCTACGCCGGCGCCTACCACGGGTGGGGTTTCCACGAGGACGGGTGCCGGTCCGGCGTCGAGGCTGCCGCGGCGTTCGGGGTGACGTGGTGACCTCCGTCGCCGACCTCCCCACCCTCCCGGCCCTGGTCGTGGGGCACGTGCACCACACGCGCCACCGGCCCGTCGTGCACTCCTTCTCCAACCGGCACTACCAGTGGCTCGTCGACCTGGAGCACATGCCGCGCCTGCCCTTGTGGGCTCGGCCGCTGGCGAAATTCCGGGCTGAGGACCACTTGGCTGGTGCCCCCGGCATCCCCGCCCTGCGGGACAACGTGATTCGCGTGCTGGCCGCAGAGGGCGTCGAGACCCACGACATCGGCCGTGTCGTCATGCTCGCCAACGCGCGGGTGTTCGGCCACACCTTCGACCCGATGAGCGCCTTCTGGTGCTTCGCCGCGGACGGCACGCTGAGGGCCGTGCTGGTGGAGGTGCACAACACCTACGGTGATCGCCACGCCTATGTGCTCCAGCCCGACCCCAGCGGTCGCGCCACGACGGCCAAGGAGTTCTACGTCTCGCCGTTCAACGACGTCGACGGCGACTACGCGATCCGCTTCTTTCTCTCGCCCACCCGGGTGGGGGTGGCCATCCGTCTGCTCGTCGGCAACGAACCACTGGTGACCGCATCGGTGACCGGTGCACCACAGCTGGCAGACACGCCTGCAGTGGTGCGCACCGCGATGCGGCACCCGTTCATGACGCAGCGGGTGACGGCGATGATCCGGGTGCACGGCATCTGGCTCTGGCTCCGCCGCCTCCCTGTGCTTCCCCGCCCCGAACATTCCCTGGAGAGTGTGAGATGACCGTCGACACCCCGCGATTCGAGATCGCCCCCGCAGTGGGCTTCCCGCCGGTGATCACCCGCGGTGCCGTGGCCCGCACCATCGTGCAGGCGATGGTCGACCGGATGCCGATCCGCCTGCGATACCCGGACGGCACCGAGGTCGGTGGCGGCGACGACGCAGCGCCGGTGCTCGACGTGGTGCGACCCCGTGCCCTGTATCGCCGACTCGAGGCCCACCCGAAGATCGGTCTGGGAGAGGCCTACATGGCAGGTGACTGGCGTGCCGCGCCCGGCACCGACCTGGCGCACGCGCTGATGCCGTTCGCAGCCCGGATGGGCGAGCTCGTCCCCAAGCCGCTCCTCTCGCTGCGTGGCCTCGTCGACCGGGCCATCCCGCGCCACCAGCGCAACACCCTCGAGGGCTCCCGCAGCAACATCAGCGCCCACTACGACCTGAGCAACGAGCTCTTCGCGAGCTTCCTCGACTCCTCGATGTCCTACAGCTCAGCGATGTTCGACCCGAGCCGGCCGCTCGCCGAGCAGGACCTCCACGAGGCACAGGTGCGCAAGGTGGAGGCCATCCTCGACGCGGCGGACGTGGTCGAGGGCTCGCGCGTGCTGGAGATCGGCACCGGCTGGGGCGAGCTCGCCATCCGGGCTGCGCGCCGCGGCGCCACCGTCACCTCGGTGACGCTCTCCCAGGAGCAGCGCGACCTCGCGCTCGAGCGCATCGAGCAGGCGGGCCTCTCCGAGCGCATCGACGTGCGACTCCAGGACTACCGTGAGGTCACCGGCACCTTCGACTCGATCGTGAGCGTCGAGATGATCGAAGCCGTCGGCGAGGAGTACTGGAAGACCTACTTCGCGCAGCTCGACAGCCTGCTCGCACCCGGCGGCGCCGTCGCCATCCAGGCGATCCTCATGGAGCACCACCGGCTGCTGGCCACCAAGGGTTCCTTCGGCTGGATCCAGAAATACATCTTCCCCGGCGGGCTCATCCCCTCGCTGCAAGCCATCCGCGACGTGAACCGGGACACCACCACGCTGCGGGTCGAGCGGGTCCAGTCCTTCGGTGCCGACTACGCCGAGACGCTGCGCCGCTGGAGGGAGACCTTCAACGAGGAGTGGCCGCAGATCAAGACCCAGGGCTTCGACGAGACCTTCCGTCGCATGTGGGAGTTCTACCTCGCCTACTGTGAAGCGGGGTTCGCGACGTCATACCTCGACGTCGCCCAGATCAGACTGACCAGGAGAGCAACTGCATGAGCACCATCGAACGCACCGTGACGACGAGCGCCGCACCCGACACCGTCTTCGCCTACCTCTCGGACTTCGAGAACGCCACGGAGTGGGACTCCGGCACCGTCTCGTGCACCAAGGTCTCCGGTGACGGTGGCCCGGGCACGGTCTACAAGAACGTCTCGAAGTTCGCGGGCAACGAGGTCTCCCTCGACTACACCGTCGAGACGGTCGACCAGCCCGTCTTCGTCATCGTGGGCCGCAACGACACCACCACCAGCCGCGACACGATCACCGTGACCCCGGCAGGCGGCGGCTCGAGCGTGCACTACAAGGCGGAGTTCACCTTCACCGGCATCGCGAAGTTCCTCGGCCCGGTGATGGCTCCGCTGCTGGGTCGGCTCGGTGACAAGACCGCCGAGCAGCTGAAGAACTCCCTGGACCGATTGTGAGCGCCCCTCGCCGGGCACTTGTGACGGGGGCGACGGGCTACATCGGTTCGCGCCTGGTGCCTCGGCTGCTCGACGAGGGCTGGGACGTCAGTGTGCTCACCCGTGATGCCGGGAAGGTCGCGGACCGCCGCTGGATCGACCGGGTGCGCGTCGTCGAGGGCGACGCGTCCTCCGCGTCGAGCCTGGCCGAGGCGTTCGAGGGCGTCGACGTCGCCTACTACTTCCTGCACTCCATGGACGGCAAGGGCAACTTCGTCGAGCGCGACCGCGAGCTGGCCCGCACGTTCGGCAGCGCGGCATCCCAGGCCGGCGTGGGACGCATCGTCTACCTGTCCGGGCTGCACCCCGCGGAGGGGGAGCTCTCCGACCACCTCGCCTCGCGCGTGGAGGTCGGTGACCTGCTGATGGCGAGTGGGGTGCCGACGGCGGTGCTCCAGGCCGCGATCATCCTCGGCGCGGGCTCGGCGTCGTTCGAGATGCTGCGACACCTCACGACGCGGCTGCCAATGATGATCACGCCCAAGTGGCTGGACAACCGGATCCAGCCGATCGCGGTGCGCGACGTGCTGCACTACCTCGTCGGCGCCGCGGGCCTGCCACCCGAGGTCAACCGGACGTTCGACATCGGCGGGCCCGAGGTGCTCACCTACCGCGCCATGATCGACCGTTTCGCGAAGATCATGGGGTTGATGCCCCGCCGCATCGTCACGGTTCCGGTCCTCTCGCCCTTCCTCGCGAGCCAGTGGGTCGGGTTCGTCACGCCCGTGCCGACCGGGGTCGCCAAGCCGCTCGTCGGCAGCCTGCTCCACGAGGTGGTCTGCGCCGAGAGCGACATCGACGACATGGTCGGGCCGCCTCCGGGTGGTCCGTTGGGCTACGACGAAGCGGTCGGGGACGCCGTGGCCGGCGACGCGGTCCACCCCCGCCCCGAGCCCGGCACCGTCGACCCCGCGCGGATCACCGCGGCCGACGCAGCATGGGCCGGCGGTGGCCGCGGGTCGAAGGCAGGGGCGTGACCTGAATGGCAGTGCTCAACCCGGTCAACGAGCTGCGGGCCTTCGTGCGCGCGTCGCTGCTTGAGCCTGTCCCGCGCGACCACAGCGAGTCCGACTCCGCATTCCGCAAGCGTCGGATCGTCGCCGCGGTGACCCTCGTCATCGGTGCCGGGGTGCTCGCGTGGGCCCTTCGGATCGAGCCCGGCGATCCCACCTTCTACGGCGCGACCTTCGCGCTCGCGGGTGTCTGGGCAGCGGGCGCGTTCCTGTCAGGGCCGCTGCACCTCGGCCGCGCCCACACCCGCGACGGTGACGTCGGTGGGCGCGCAGTGCTCCAGTCCCTGGCGCTGGGTGCTCTCCTCCTCCTCATCTTCCTGGTCGGGTCGGTCGTGGTCGCCCAGATCCCGGTGTTGCGCGACCCGGTCGACGAGCTGCTCGCCCACGCCAGCGTCGGCTCGCTCGGCGTCGTGGCCGTGATCACCGCGGTCAACGGCATCGCGGAGGAGCTCTACTTCCGCGGGGCGCTCTTCGCGGCGGTGGGTCGCAAGCACGCGGTCGCGGCGACCACGCTCGTCTACACCCTGGTCACCGCCACGAGCCTGATCCCGCTGCTCATCCTCGCGGCCGCGATCCTGGGCGTGGTGGTGGGCCTGCAGCGGCGGGTGACGGGCGGCATCCTGGGCCCGACCATCACCCACCTGGTGTGGTCGCTCGGCATGCTCTTCCTGCTCCAGCCGATGCTCGACCTCTTCGGCTGAGCCGACTCAGCCCATCACGGTGCGGGTGCTCGCACTCGCGGCCCGCTTCCGGCTGAACGCAGCGAGGTCGATCTCGAGGCCGGTGTGTCGTCCCCGGTAGGTCACCGGATCGGCGTCGTGGTCGTGGCCGCCCTCGACCGCGTCGATGATCGCTGCGAGGAAGCCCCCGACGACGGGAGCGTTCTTGAAGGAGTTGCCGCTGGTGCCCATCGCCACGTAGAACCCCGGCGCGTCGGTGCGGTCGTAGATGGGAGTCCAGTCATCGGCCACGTCGTAGACCCCGACGACCCCGGTGGGGCGGTTGGGCACTCGGAGGTCGGGGAGCCGGCGAGCTGCTCGCGTCACCTGTGCCTCGAAGCGCGTCGCGGTGACGGTGGGGTGCACGTCGTCGGGGTTCTCCACCCACTCGAACGGGTCGCACACGGGCTCGGTGCCCCCGATGACCCACGCGTTGGCCGGGCCGGGCCGCATGTAGGTGCCCAGATCAAGGTCGAAGATGCCCGGTCCCGGGGCCTGGTCGGTGCCGTAGCCCTCGGGCTGGGTGACCTGGTGCACCTCCTGGCGCAGCGGTCTCACCCCGATGGTGAACTCGGCACCGATCCCGGCCATCGCATTGAAGGCCCCCGACCACGGGCCGGCGGCGTTGACGACGACCGGGGACTCGACGCTCTGCCCGTTGGCAAGGCCGAGGCGCCAGGTGCTGCCGTGATGTGCGGCCGAGATCACCTCGGTCCGGTATGCCGTGGTGGCCCCGTGTCGCCGCGCTGCGTGGGCGAGGTTGTCGGCGGCCAGCCGCGGGTCGTCCACGTAGCCGGCATCCGGGGTGAAGACGGCACCCAGGCGCGCAGGGGTCTCCTCCCAGAAGGCGTCGTCGGTGATGGACTTGTTCGGCCAGTAGGCACCACCGTCGAGGTGCGGATGCCGGGTGACGAGGTCGGCGGCAGTGAGGTATTCGAAGGGCACACCAGCCTGTGCCAGGAGGTCGATCGTCTGGGCCAGTGGCACCGCGGGCACGTCGAGGTGGAGCATGCCGGTGCGGTGGAAGCGACTCAGGGGCGGTGGGTCCTCCTCCTCGCCCAGGCCGAGGTTGAGGTGCTCGTCCCACGCCTCCCAGCAGAACTTGGACTCCCACGCCGTGGCCACGCTCGCGAAGGTCGAGTACATGAAGCGGATCACGGCGCTGGATGCCGAGGTGGAGCCGTGACCTGCTCCAGCCCCCTTGTCGAGCACGAGCACCTGCCGGCCTCCACGGGCCAGTTCCAGGGCGATCGAGGAACCGATCACGCCGGACCCGACGACGACGACATCGGGGGTTCGGGGGGCCTTCTGGGTCGCGGTCATTCCCGCTCCTCACTCATCGGCCACGTCCGCGCGGCTCCGACGCGCGCGCGACTTCGGGCGAATGCCCACCTTCTCAGGACGGGCGGGTCTCCACCAGCCCCAGCGATCACGGTTCCGCCCGGACGTGTGACGATGTCGCATGACCGATCCGCGACTCCGTCTCACCGGCCGAACGAGAGGACGTCGATGACCTCGCTGCTGTGGCTGCGCCGTGACCTGCGGCGTGGTGACCACCCGGCGCTGCTCGCCGCGCGTGACGCGGCAGGCGACGGTGACCTCGTCGTCGCCTTCGTGGTCGACCCCCGCCTGTGGGGCTCCGCGGGAGCGGTCCGTCGGGCCTGGCTGGCGGCCACCCTCGAGGCGACCGACCAGGCCTTCGACGGGGCGCTCACCCTCGTGCACGGTGACCCGCGCATCGTCGTGCCCGAGCTCGCGCAGCGGGTGGGCGCCACGAGTGTCCACGTCTCGCGCGAGACCACGCCCGCCGGGCGTCGCCGCGACGAGGCCGTGGCCGAGCAACTGCGTTCCGCGGGCATCGACTGGGTCGAGACCGGCACTCCGTATGCGGTGGGGCCGGGTCTGGTCGTCAACGGCTCGGGCGAGCCCTACAAGGTCTTCACGCCGTTCTCGAAGACGTGGCGCGCCCATGGGTGGCCGGAGCCCGCGCCGACGCCGCGCGACCTGCCGATCCGGCACGCTCGCAACGACGCCGATGCGACCGCGGCGATCCGGGAGGCGCTCGCGGCCCCCGACCTGCCCGAGCTGCCCGAGGCCGGGGAGGAGGCAGCGATGCGCCGCTGGCGAGTGTTCCGCGGGGGTGCGCTCACGGCATACGCGCAAAACCGCAACCGACCCGACCTCGACGGCTCCTCCCGGCTCTCGCCCTACCTCAAGCTCGGTGTGCTGCATCCGCGCACACTGCTCGCTGACCTGGCGGGGGAGGACGGCAAGGGGGCGCGCACCTTCGAGAGCGAGCTCGCCTGGCGTGAGTTCTATGCCGACGTGTTGTGGCACCACCCACGGAGCAGCTGGCACGACCTGCGGTCGGCGCTCTCGCGCATGCGCTACGACGAGCCCGAGGACGCCATCGAGGCCTGGCGGCAGGGGCACACCGGCTACCCGATCGTCGACGCCGGCATGCGCCAGCTGCTCGCGCAGGGGTGGATGCACAACCGGGTGCGGATGATCACGGCCAGCTTCCTCACCAAGGACCTCCACGTGTGGTGGCCGGTGGGTGCCCGCCACTTCATGGAGCACCTGATCGACGGCGACATCGCCTCCAACAACCACGGCTGGCAGTGGGTGGCGGGCACGGGCACCGACGCCTCGCCCTACTTCCGGGTGTTCAACCCGGTGACCCAGGGGCTGCGCTTCGACCCCGACGGCGACTACGTGCGCCAGTGGGTGCCCGAGCTGGGTCACCTGTCCGGTGCCGCGGCGCACGAACCGTGGGAGCACGCCGAGGGGTATGCCCACGGCTACGTCGAGCGCCTCGTCGACCACGCGGAGGAGCGGCGCGAGGCCCTGGCCCGCCTCGAGGCCACCAAGCCCTGACCCCCCTCCTCCCCCCTTCCCCGACTTCGTCTGTCGGGGTGCGGCGACACGCCGTGGTCGAGACGCCGAACCAGCGATCTGACAGACGAAGTGCGGGAGGCGCGTCGAAGGTTGACCCCTCGCCGACTTGTGGTCATTCCCCGTCGTTCCCTAGGGTTTTCCCTGCGAGGGGAGTACTTCACAAGTTCGCACCGGTCAGTACGACCACCCGATGGTGGTCTCGGTGCGGCGCCGACGGCGAGGGCCGCACGGTGAAGGAGACCTCAGGACCGTTGTTCGTGCCCTGAGGAGACCGATGTCCCCGTCCATGCCCACTGCCGCCCAACCGGTGGCGACCGATGCCGTCGTCGGCACCCCCACCTTGTGGTTCCTCACGATCGGCGGTGTCATCGCGCTGCTCGCCCTCGACTTCCTCATCACCAGGCGTCCTCACGAGGTGAAGATGAAGGAGGCTGCGCTGTGGTCCACGTTCTACGTCGCCATCCCGCTCGCGTTCGGCGGGTGGATCTGGTCGACCTACGGGGGTCAGCGGGGGCTGGAGTTCTACACCGGCTACCTGGTGGAGAAGTCGCTGTCGGTCGACAACCTCTTCATCTTCATGATGCTGCTCGGCGCGTTCGCCGTGCCCAAGGAGCTCCAGCAGCGGGTGCTCCTCATCGGCGTGGCGGGGGCCCTGGTGCTTCGCGGCATCTTCATCGCGCTCGGCGCCCAGCTCATCTCCTCCTTCGCGTGGGCCTTCCTCCTCTTCGGAGCGGTCCTGCTCGCGACGGCGTTGAAGGTGCTGCGTGACGCACGCTCGGGTAGTGAGCACGTGGTCGACGTGGCGTCACTGCGCAGCGTGCGCCTCATCCGCCGCTTCTGGCCGATCACGAAGACGTATGCCGGGACCCGACTGACCGTGCAGCAGTCTGGTCGGCGGGCCCTGACACCGTTGGCGCTGGTCGTCATCGCGATCCTCGGCACCGACATCGTCTTCGCGATCGACTCGGTACCGGCGGTCTTCGGCATCACCGGAGACCCCTACCTGGTGTTCGCGACGAACGCCTTCGCGCTGTTGGGTCTGCGCGCGCTCTACTTCGTGCTCGAGGGTGCCCTTGGCGCGCTGGTGCACCTGGGCCATGGACTGGCTGCGATCCTGGCCTTCATCGGGGTCAAGCTCGTTCTGCACTGGGCGCACGGGGTGTGGTCGTGGGTTCCGGAGGTGCCGACGCTGCTCTCGCTCGGCGTCATCGTGGGAATCCTTGCGCTCGTGACCACGACCAGCGTGCTGGCCAATCGCAGGGCGCAGGCACGGGTGGAGGAGTCGGTCGCTCGCTGACCAGGGTGTCCCTCTGGGTGCGGGTGGGTGAGCCCGGGGTGGTGGTGAGGGCACCGGCATACCTAGGTTGGGGACATGACCGACGCCCTCCCACCGCCCCACGTCGTCGATTCCGCGCTGTGCAGCGGGGAGGTGCACGACCACGGCGCCCAGGTGACCCGCTGGGCGCCGACGGGGGCCGAGCCGGTGCTCTACGTCAGCACCGCGGTGGTGCTCCAGACCGGCCACGCGATCCGTGGCGGCATCCCGGTGTGCTGGCCCTGGTTCGGCCCTGGCCGGCGTGCGGGCATGACCCCGAGCCACGGTTTCGTGCGAACCGCTGCGTGGGAGCTCATCGAGCGTGTGGATGACACCGATGCCGTCACCTTCGTCCACAGGATCACCTCGGAGGTGGCCACCTCCGCCCACTTCCCACACCCGTATGCCGTGGAGCTGCGGTCCCGCTTCGGCGCCACCCTCGAGGTCTCGCTCACCACGACGAACACCGGGACGAGCGAGTTCGACTACGAGGAGGCCCTGCACGCCTACCTCGCTGTCGGTGACGTGCGGGAGGTCAAGATCGTGGGGCTCGATGGAATCACGTTCTTGGACAAGGTGACTGGCTCGGAGCGGATTCAAGAAGGCACACTGGTGCTTGATGGCGAGATCGACTCGGTCTATCGCACGAGCGGGCCCGTCACCCTTCATGACCCCGTGCTGGGCCGTCGTCTCGAGGTGAGTGCGGAGGGCACCAGCGACGTCGTGGTGTGGAACCCCTGGCAGGTGAAGGCGCGAGAGGTCGAGGACATCGGTGATGACGACTGGCAGCGCTTCGTCTGCGTCGAGGTGGGCAACGTGCTCGAGAATGCCGTTTCGCTCCAGGCGGGCGACTCCCACACGGCCACCTATCGGCTCGCGATGAACCCCGCATGAGTTCCTCGTGGCTCGACACGCCGTCGCACCGCTCATGGCTCGAGCAGGGGCTCGCTCGGGTGCTCACCGCAGCCCTGCCATCCATTCGCAGCGAGGGTGGCTTCGCGTGGCTTGATGCCGAGGGCTCACCCCTGCCGGGGCGAAACCCACAGCTCTTCCTCACGGCACGCATGGCGCACACGTCCGCCATCGGGGTGCGGCACGGCATACCGGGGTCGGGTGAGCTTCTCGACCACGCCATGCGTTCACTGGTCGAGCTGCATGCCGACACCGAGCACGGTGGGTGGCTCAGCGAGCCCGGTGTGGAGACGCGCAAGTCGACGTACGACCACGTGCACGTGGGCCTTGCGGCGGCAACCGCTCTCGAGGTCGGCCACCCTGCCGCGGCAGCACTCCTCGGCCAGGTCGTGGAGGTCATCGAGTCGAGGCTGTGGGACGAGGAGACGCAGACCCTGCGGGAGTCCTTCGCAGCCGACTGGTCGGACTCCGAGGACTATCGCGGGGCCAACGCCAACATGCACGGGTTGGAGGCGTTCCTCGCGATCGGTCGGGCCACGGGGGATGCGCTCTGGCACGTGCGAGGCCTGGCGATCGCCGAGCGGCTCATCAACCACCATGCGCGAGAGAGGGACTGGCTGATTCCGGAGCACTTCACAGCTGACTGGGTGGTGCGACCCGACTACAACGAGGATGAGCCGGAGGATCCGTTCAGACCCTTCGGTGCGACGTTCGGGCACTCGTTGGAATGGGCTCGTTTCCTGCTCGACCTCGACCGGTCACCACTGGTCGGTTCGCCCGGGTGGCTGGCGGAGTCCGCCGAGGCGTTGACGCGGCGGGCGCTCGACGGCGGGTGGGCTCTCGACGGCAGACCGGGGCTGGTCTACACCGTGGGCTGGGACGGCGTGCCGGTGGCCGTCGTGCGGTTGCACTGGCCCGTGTGCGAGGGAATTCAGGCGGCAGCGGCGCTGCACCGGCACACCGGGGACCCGCACTGGGAGCAGTGGTACCGGCGGCTCTGGGACCATGCCGCTCGCTACTTCATCGATGAGCGGGGCACTTGGCGCAACGAGCTCGGACCCGACATGGCGGAGGCGGGAACGGTCTGGCCCGGTCGGCCCGATGTCTACCACTGCGGTGGGGCGCTGGCCGGGCCCTTGCACCTCGACCCACGCGATGCCGGTGTCGCTGCGCCTGCTCATCGGTCGACCTTCTTCAGCGGCGCCCTGATCGGTACGGACGACCTTCGCACCGAGCAGGAATACCACCGCGACAAGGCCAGGCTCCACAACCGCGCACTGCACGGGAGCGGGGTGGTGCACGGTCTCGAGGTGGTCTGCGAGGGGGAGGGGTTCCGGATCACGCCGGGGTTCGCGCTCGACGCGTTCGGCCGCGAGATCGTGCTCACGAGTGAGGTGCATGTGGACGGGGCAGGGGTGGTCGATGGCGCCGAGCGGCACCTCGTGGCGGCGTTCGGTGAAGTGGTCAGCGGGACGGTTCCGGGCCCCGACGGACCGGTGGATGCCGGGATGGTCGAGCAACCAGTAGTGAACCTGGTGACCGGAGAGGACCTCGCGATGGATGAGGTCGTGTTGGCGACCATCAGGTGGCAGGGCGCCGGCGCCCGCGTCATCGACCTCGGTCGGCGGCACACGCTGTGAGTCAGGGCCGCGGGGTGGGGTGGGCCCTGCGGAGCGGCGCACATACGCTGGAGTGATGGGACTCATCGACGTCATCGCAGGGCGACCGGAGCAGACGACGCACGCTGACGCGGTGGCCCACGGCGGCCGAGGGGTCACGGTCTACTGGCGACCGGGCTGTCCGTTCTGCTCCCGTCTGCGCTTCGCGGTGCGCAAGGACCGGGGCAGTATCACGTGGGTGAACATCTGGCAGGACGACGAGGCCAGGGCGTTCGTCGCCAGCGTCAACAACGGCAACGAGACGGTGCCGACCGTGGTCATCGACGATGTGCCACACACCAACCCCGACCCCTCCGTCGTCATGAGGGCTCTCGACGCTGCCTGACCGGGGGTCGGTAGCGTGTCGCGCCCGTCAGGCGCGACGGGATGCTGCCTCGATGAGCGTGGTGAGCCGGTCGCGGATCTCCTCGAGGTCGGTGACCTCCATGCCGAGCCGCTCGATCACCGCCGCCGGGATCCCCTGCGCCCGGTGGCGCAACCGCAGGCCTGCTGGCGTGAGTGAGACCGCCACGGCCCGTTCGTCGCTCTGATCGCGCTCGCGCACGACCAAGCCTGCGGCCTCGAGCCGTTTCAACAGGGGCGAGAGAGTGGCCGGCTCGAGGCTGAGCCGGTTGGCGATCTGTGAGACGCGCAGTGGCGCCTGCTCCCAGAGGCACAGCATCACCAGGTACTGCGGATGCGTGAGGCCGATGGGCTCCAGGAGCGGTCGGTAGACACCGACGACAGTGCGGGACGCCACGGCCAGGGCGAAGCAGACCTGGCGGTCGAGGGCGAGCGGGTCGGTGTCTTCCTGGGAGGTGTTCGCTGTCTCGCCCCGGCGCGCACGCGCTGGGGGAGGCATGGGTGGAGCGGAGATGCTGTTCACCATTGCATCGTAACGGCCCGAGGCCGTATCGTAGTGCACAAGTTGTTAGTGCACTCACTAAGTGGAGGTCATCATGGCCAGGTCCGATCACGAGGGGCTTTCCGTCTGGTATCGGATCGGGTGGCGGGTGCGCTACGCCTTGACGAGCGTCTTCGGCCCGGCGCAGCTCAGCGCCAGCGAGGATCCCCAGTCGCAGCTGCTCCGAGAACGTGCGGAGAGAGTGGTCGCGCGCCGTGAGGCACGCTTGAAGGCGGAAGCAGGCGGCCGCTGATCCGTGATGGCACGGTCAGGGTCGGGGCATACCGCAGGGGCCCGAGAGGTTGCACCTCACTGACCTCGCAGCACCCACGACCGGAAGGCCCCAGATGTCTGACGTCACCGCACAGCCCACCGACGCGCCCCGCGAGGTGCGCCTGATCTCCCGCCCGGTGGGCTGGCCCGCGCCCGAGAACTTCGAGCTGGCCGAGACCGCCGTCCCCGAGCTCGAAGACGGGCAGGTGCGGGTGCGCAACGTCGTGATGTCGGTGGACCCCTACATGCGCGGCCGGATGAGCGACGCGAAGTCGTATGCCGCGCCGTTCGCCCTGGGTGCGGCCATGGACGGTGGCGCAGTGGGGGTCGTGGAGGAGTCTCGCGCCGACGGGTTCGCCGTCGGTGACCACGTGCTGCACGGCTCCGGGTGGCGCGAGGTGGCCGTCATCGACGCCAAGGGCGCCCGGGTCGTCGACGTCTCGCAGGTGCCGGCCTCCGCCTACCTGGGGGTGCTCGGCATGACCGGCCTCACGGCATACGCCGGCTTGACCCGCATCGCACAGGTCGAGCCCGGCGACGTGGTCTTCGTCTCCGGCGCGGCCGGCGCAGTCGGGAGTGCTGTCGGACAGATCGCCAAGGCGCTCGGCGCCAGCCGCGTCATCGGCAGCGCGGGCTCGGCCGAGAAGGTGCGCCACGTCGTGGAGGACCTCGGCTTCGACGCAGCGTTCAACTACAAGGACGGCTCCGTCTCCAAGCAGCTACGCGAGGCTGCCCCCGATGGCATCGACGTCTACTTCGACAACGTCGGCGGCGACCACCTCGAGGCAGCCATCGGGTCGCTGCGGCTCGGCGGCCGGGTCGCGGTCTGCGGGATGATCTCTGTCTACAACGACACCGAGCCCACGCCGGGCCCACGCAACCTGGCCCGCCTCATCCAGACCCGCGGCCGCATCCAGGGCTTCCTCGTCGGCGATCACTGGGACCTGTCGAGCGAGTATGCCGGGAAGGCCGCCGGATGGTTGGCCTCCGGCGAGCTCACGTCCCGGGAGACCTTCGTCGACGGCATCGACCACGCCGTGGACGCCTTCCTCGGCGTGCTACGCGGAGAGAACACCGGCAAGATGGTCGTTCGCCTCTGAACGGCACGGTGTGAGTGGGCCCCGTGGGACTCGAACCCACAACCTACGGATTAAAAGTCCGCAGCTCTACCATTGAGCTAGAGGCCCTCGCGCGCGGCGGGAGTTCCCGCGGCGCGCGATCACTCTAACGGGCTGGCACACTCTCGCCGGGCAGCACCACAATGCCGCCGAAGGGCACGGATGCCGTCCACGGCTCGCCGGAACCATGAGCCGCCAGCGCGGCCCGGATGACACCGAGGTGGCAGACCACGAGGTCCTCCTCGCCCAGGTCGCGGAGACCGTGCTCCACCCGGGCCGCGAGGTCACCGACGCTCTCACCGCCGTGACCGCGGAAACCGAGGAGGTCAGCGGCCCAGGCGTCGAGACCCGCGCGCGACACCTCGTCCCAGGGCACGCCCTCCCACGAGCCGAAGTCCATCTCGGCGAAACGGTCGTCCACGACCACGTCATGCCCAACGTGCTCTGCGATCGACTCCGCCAGCGAACGGGCCCTCCGCAGTGGGCTGCTCACGATCCGGCCGACGCCGGGGTGGAGGTCGGCGACCAGCCTTGCAGCCACCTGGGCGACTTCGCCGGGGTCGATGTCGAGGTCGGTGCGGCCGTAGCAGCGGCCGGCACCGCCGATCGGCGTCGTGTGACGCACCAACGTCACAGGCACGCGAGCACCCCGACGAGCAGCCCCAACTCGCTGGTCTGCTGGGTGGCGCCGAGGCAGTCGCCGGTGTAGCCACCGAGGCGGCGTTCGAAGAACCAGCGCATCCCCAGGTGCCCGACGACCAACCCGATCACCGCGCCGAGCACCGGCAGCCACCCCGCCGTCATCCCGAGCACCACCAGCCCGACAGCGCCACCGCCGAGCGCCAGGCTCAGGCCACCGGGGCCCACGCCCTGCGACACGGGCTTGCCGGTGCCGTGGTCGCGCACATAGCGCGAGGTCGCCACGACCACCACCACCGATGCGCGACTCGCGGCGTGCCCCGCGACGAGGGCCGCCACGGCCACCGAGGTTGGCATCGACCCGAGCACCGCCACCTTCGTGACGATCGCGAGGGTCATGGCGGCGGCGCCATACGACCCGATCCGGCTGTCCCGCATGATCTCCAGTGCGCGCTCGCGGGTCGTGCCACCGCCGAGCCCGTCGACGGCATCCGCCAGGCCGTCCTCGTGGAAGCACCCGGTGAGCAGCAGCACGGATGCCGTGGACAGCGCGGCTGCCACGGTGCCGGGCAGGACGAGCGACGCGAGCCAGAACACACCGCCTCCAGCAGCGCCGATGAGCAGGCCGACGACGGAGAACCACCTGATCGACGCAGCCTGCGCGCCCTCGCTCCACGCCGGGTTGCCGACCCGAACGCGGGTGAGGAACTGCACCGCGAGGCGGAAGACGTCCCACTCCTTCACGCTGGCTCGATCCCGACGCTCTCGAGACTCGCCATGTCGCACAACATCGCTGCGGCGGCGCGCACGAGGGGCAGCGCCAGCAGTGCCCCGGTGCCCTCGCCGAGCCGCATCCCGAGGTCGAGCAGCGGCTCTGCTCCGATCGCCGCCAGCACTGCGTCGTGACCCGACTCAGCCGACCGGTGGCCGAAGACGAGGGCCGGGCGCACTGACGGGTCGAGGTCGATCGCAGCGACGGCTGCTGCGCCGGCGACGAAACCGTCGATGATGACCACTCGTCCGGCGCCCGCCGCACCCAGGATCGCGCCGGTCATCATGGCGATCTCGAAGCCTCCGACCTCACGCAGCGCCTCCACTGCTCCAAGACGCGGGGCGGCCGCGATCGCTGCGGCCGAGCCCGACACAGAGCCCGGTATCTCGCGCGCGACTCGCGCCACGACCGCCTCGAGCACGGCCATCTTCCGTGCCAGCCCCACGTCGTCAACCCCGGTGCCGCGACCGACCAGGCCGCTGACCGGCATCCCCAGCACCAGTGCGCAGAGCAGCGATGCCGCCGATGTGTTGCCGATGCCCATCTCGCCGAACGAGACCACCTCGTCGTCGCCCTCTGCCCCGAGCTCCCGGCCACGCGCCAGCGCCTCCTCGCACTGACCGGTCGTCATCGCCGGTCCGAGCGCGCTGTTGTCAGTGCCGGGCCCGATCCGCGCAGACAAGAGGTCGGGGTGCTCGAGCGGTTGGCCGGCCACACCGGCGTCGACGACTCGCACCCGGGCGCCGACGACGCGGGCGAACACGCTCGCGGCCGCGCCACCGGCCAAAAAGGTCGCGAGCATCAGCCGGGTGATCTCGCTGGGATAGGCCGAGACACCCTCGGCCGTGAGGCCGTGGTCCGCCGCGAAGATCGTGTGCGTGCACCGCGCGACGACGGGGGTGGTGCTGCGCTGCACCAGACCGATCTGCACCGCGAGGTCCTCGATCCTTCCGAGTGACCCCACGGGTTTGGTCTTGCCGTCGACGAGCGCCCGGAGCCGTTGCTCGAGGTCAGGAAGCGGGGCTGTCACCGGGTCACCGTACCGATGCGGGCAGGGCGCCGTCAGTGGTGGGCCTGCGCCTGGGTCGCCTCCGAGGGCAGCGGCTCGAGGTCGACGGCGAGGTGTGCCGCGGGCGTGGAGTCACGCACGTGATCGGGCACCGTCTTCCCGCGACCTGCGGGGCTCGAGTCGTCGGTCTCTGCGGCGATTCCCGATGCCACGGCATGCCGACGCAGCGCCCTGCCCTGCGCGATGCGTGCCTGGAGCTTCTCCTGCGCCTTCACCGACCCGCTCGCGTCGCGCGGCGGCAGCTGGATGGAGCGCTCGGCCTTGATCCCGGCCTGCAGCTGTCGGCCACGCTCGAGCTCGCAGTCGACCTCGGCGCCGAAGAGCAGGGCCAGGTTGGTGATCCAGATCCACAGCAGGAAGACGATGATGCCGCCGAAGGTGCCATATGTCTTGTTGTAGTTCGCGACGTTGCCGACGTAGAAGCCGAAGCCCACCGAGGCGAGCACCCACATCAGGATCGCGATGACCGAGCCGACCGACACCCAGCGGAACGAGGGCTGCTTGACGTTGGGGGTGACGTAGTAGAGCACGGCGACCATCGCCATGACGATGACGAGGATGACGGGCCACTTCGCGATGTTCCACACGTCGGCGGTCTGCTTGCCCACGCCGATGAGGTTGCCGACCGCCTCGGCGACCGGGCCGCTCACCACGAGCCCGAAGAGCACCAGGGCGGCCATGACGACGAGCCCGATGGTGACGAGGAACATCTGGGGGCGAAGCTTCCAGATCGGTCGGCCCTCGTCCACCTGGTAGATCCGGTTCATCGCGCGACCGAAGGCACCGACGTAGCCGGAGGCCGAGAAGAGGGCGAGCAGGGTGCCGGTGACGAGCGCCAGCCCGGCGCCTCCTGCTCCGACCATGTCCTCGATCGGTCCCGCGATCTGCTGCGAGACGTTCCCCCCGGTGAGGCTGCCGAGGATCTCGAGCATCGTGTCCACGGTCTTCTGCCCCTGGCCGAACACTCCCAGCAGCGAGATCAGCGCCAGCAGGGCCGGAAAGAGCGCGAGCACGGAGTAGTAGGTCAGCGCGGCGGCGAGGTCGGTGCACTGGTCCTTGGAGAACTCGGCGTAGGCGGACTTCGCGGTGAAGCGCCACGTTGGCTTCGTCAGGTCGGCCGGCGAGTCCGGCTTGCTCTCGTGGTCGGGCGCGGGTGCCGTGCGCTCCTTGGTGGCGGCGGCGCCTTCGTGTGCCATGTGCTCTCCTCCCATGCGGTCCCGGGCCGGTGTGGATGCCGGGACGCCGAGCGTGACGGCATCCAACCTAACCCGCGCCCGCGGCATACCCGCTGGTGGTGTGCGTGCCACTCCTCCGGCCCGGGATGCGACACTTTCCCGGTGAGCAGCGACAGCGGACGCGCCCTCCCGCGACGGCCGGTGCCCGCGAGCTCGAGCTGGATCGAGGCCCACGGTGCTGGCCTTCCCGGCCCTGCCGAGGTCACCGAGGCGGCTCACCAGACCGCGGCGATCCTCGTCGGCACGGGTCGCGCCGCGAATGACCCCGATGTGACGTCCCGGCTGGTGCAGATCGTCGACGACCTCGGCCTGTCCACCGTCGCCGACCTGTGGTCGGCCCGCCCCGCCCGCTCGCTGCCGGGGGCGCTGTGGCGCCTCTACGCGCTGCGTGAATGGGTGCGCCACTCACCGGAGCAGGCGAGTCGGGAGTATGCCGCCGGCATCCGGTTCACCGATGTCGCCCATGCCGTGGCCGGCATCGCGGAACCACCGCGACCCGAGGAGCTGCAACGGGTCGCCGACCAGATCCTGGCGGGTGTCTTCGACGGGGACCTGGCGGTCGCCCTGGAACGAGCATCGGCATTCTGCGCGGTCATCGCGGCCGGGCGTGCCGAGCTGGCGCACGACACCGACCTGAGCGACCCCGAGGGCGCCACCGGCCTCACCAGGACCGCTGCGGCGATGCTCACCACGGGCGAGGACCTGCGTGCCTGCGCGCGGCTCTGGAGGCTCGACGACCTGGACTGAGTCACGCCCGGGGGAAGATCCTGCTCGAGTTGGGGAACAGATCGGGACGGGGCAGGGGTTATGGTCTTTCGTGGGTGCCGGGCTGCGGCAGCCCCGGGTCCCAACACAAGCCGCTACGAGCGGCCGCGCGCCGTGAGGCGCTCCCAGCCCGGCACCCATTCTTCGTGTCGACGCCTGTCGAATCCTGTGGGCCACCCGTGTCGCCACGGGCTGCGACGGCGCGCGATCAGCCTTACCGTGGTGGAGTGACCGGCGACCGTGAGTTGCGCGACGAGGCCCTGGAGGGCGAGATCGAGCTCGTCGGCGAGCTCGTGCTTGCTGCAGCGGCCGCCGAGGGGCCGATGCGTCAGGAGCAGATCGACGAGCTCCTCGGCGTCGCCCCGCGTCCTGGCAAGCCCCTCCGGGGCACCACCACCGGCTGCCCCTGAGATCCGGCGCGCACCCCCTACCCGGTTCCAACACGGTGGCCCTAACCTGTAGCCACTGTCAGGCCACCCTCTCGGAGACCGCACGTGGGCATTCGCCTCACCCCCCAGGACCGCAGCTTCTACGACTTGTTCGCGACCTCCTCGCGCCAGCTCGTCGCTGCTGCCGCTGAGCTCACGACGCTGCTGGGCGCGGACGCCGATGAGCGGGAGGCGATCCTCAAGCGGATGCACGAGATCGAGGCCGCCGCCGACGACGCGACGCGCGCGATCATCCGGAAGGCCGCCGGCTCGTTCGTCACCCCCTTCGACCGCGCGGACATGCACGGGCTCGCGATCGCCATCGACGGGTGCGTCGACCTGATCGAGGCCGCGGTCGACCTGATCGTCCTCTACCGCGTCGACGAGGTGCTGCCGCGGGTGGCCAAGCAGGTCGAGGTCATCGCGCGGATGGCTGACGTCACCGCCGACGCGATGCCTCGCCTGCGCTCGATGAAGGACCTGGAGGGCTACTGGGTCGAGATCACCCGTCTGGAGCACCGCGCCAACAAGCAGTACCGCCGGATGCTGGCCGAGCTGTTCAACACACCGCGGGCCGACCCGATCACGGTGATGAAGCACAAGGACATCATCGATGCGCTCGAGGCAGCGGCGAACGGCTTCGAGGCGGTCGCGCTCAAGGTCGAGGCGATCGCTGTCCGGGAGTCCTGACCTGCCGTGGAGTGGGTGCCGGTGGTGCTCGTCATCGCGCTCGCGATGGGGTTCACCTACACCAACGGGTTCCACGACGCCTCCAACGCCGTCGCCACGTCCGTCTCCACCCGTGCCCTGACCCCGCGCGTCGCCCTTGCGCTCGCAGCGGTGATGAACCTCTTCGGCGGGTTCCTCGGGGTGCGGGTCGCCCAGACCATCGGCAGCGACATCATCGCTGTACCGATGGGCGGGCGGGGGGTGGCGGTCTGCGCGGGCGCGCTGCTCGGGGCGATCGCCTGGAATCTGCTCACCTGGTGGCGCGGGATGCCGTCCTCCTCCTCGCACGCGTTGATCGGCGGGCTCGGGGGCGCGGCGCTCGCAGCAGGGGCGAGCGTGAAGTGGGACAGCATCATCGACAAGGTGCTCCTGCCGATGCTGCTCTCCCCGCTCATCGGGCTGGTCGGAGGCTTCGCGGTGATGACCGGCATCCTCTGGGCCTTCCGTCGGTCCTCACCCGGCAGGACCGGGCGCGGATTCCGTTACGCACAAACCGTTTCGGCGGCTGCCATGGCCTTCGGGCACGGGATGCAGGACGCGTCCAAGACCGCGGGCGTCGTCGTGCTGACGCTTGTCGCCAGCGGGCACCGCGAGGTCGGTGACGAGTCGGTGCCCTGGTGGGTGATCACCCTCTCTGCCGTGGTCCTGGCCCTCGGGACGTATGCCGGTGGGTGGCGGATCATGCGCACCCTGGGTCGGCGGATCATCGACCTCTCCGCGCCGCAGGGCTTCGCCGCCGAGGCGACCGCGGCCGCAGTCCTCTACGCGGCGACCGCCACCGGCGCCCCCATCTCGACGACGCACGCGATCACGTCGGCGATCATGGGGTCCGGGGCGACCCGCTCGGCGAAGGCGGTGCGCTGGGGGGTCGTCCGCTCGATCCTTCTCGCGTGGCTGCTGACCTTCCCCGGAGCGGGCGTCGCGGCAGCAGCGGCATACGGCGTCCTCTCCCTCTTGACCTCCTGACCCCTCCCCACCCTCGACCTATTGCGTTC